>JAJZIP010000166.1 GCA_021810525.1 Actinomycetes bacterium
GGCCGGGATCCCAAGAGCCGTCGCCACCTGCGGCACAGCCTTGACCGAAGATCACCTCCTGAAGATCAAGAGCTTTTCGAAACGGATCACTCTGGCTTTTGATGCTGACAAGGCTGGTGTCTCTGCTACGGAGAAGTTCTACCAGTGGGAGAAGAAGCACAAGCTGGAGATCTGCGTCGCCGATCTCCCCGATGGAATTGATCCGGGGGAGCTTGGCCAGAAAGATCCCTCGAGACTCATCGATGCAGTGAACGGCGCCAGACCATTGATGGCCTTCCGACTGCAACGACTGTTCGAAGAGGGCGATCTCTCTAGTATCGAAGGAAGGGCGAGAGTCGTTGACGAAGCGATCGAGATCATCTCAGAGCACCCAAACGCACTGGTTCGCAATGACTATCTGATGCATGTCGCAGACAGATGCCGGTTCGAGATGAAAGATCTGCATCTGCGGCTGGAGCAGGCACTTCGGTCGAGGCAATTTCTCAGGGACCAGCCGGAGCCGCATTCACGCACACGCTATCTTGTCACGACGGAACCTCGCGCGGACTCCTTGGAGGCTCCAATTCATCAAAGACCGATCAGTGCCGAGGATCTGGGTCTCGCTGATCGTCCTGCGATCGAAGGTCTAAGGATGCTGGTACACAATACCGAGGAGATGTCGGAGTTCTTCCCTCTGGTCCTCTTTACCCATCCGACTCATCGCTCGCTTCGGATCGCCCTCGAAGGTGTGCGTTCCATCGCCGAAGCAAGAGTTCGCGCGGAGGCGGCTGGACGTGAGGCCAAGGAGCTTTTCATACGTCTTGCCGTCGAAGCGCCAAGCGCCGATCCGTTCGATGTGGTGTCCCGTCTCGTCGAGAGAGGCGTGAATCGAAGACTTGAGCACATGAAGCTTCAGGCCCGTTCGTTGGAACCATCCTCGCCTGAACTCATGGAGCTGTCGAGTGAGCTCTCGCGCATTCGGCTGCTGCAGGAGGGGCTTCGTTCAGCTGGAAGCCAGCGGATCGATGCGACAGGCCAGCTGCTGGTTTGGCTGATGAAGAGTGAGACTGAGGGCTGACCGATGAGTCACCACGACACAACATCGACCGAAGACATTCGGACATACCTCAAAGAGATCGCCGAGACGCCACTTCTTCGCGCTGAAGAGGAACGGATTCTTTCGCAAGTGATTCTTGAATCCGTCGAAGCGCAGAAAAGGATCGGGACGCCTGACGAACAGCCCCAGGACAGAAAGAGGCTGAAGGCTGGTGAAAGGGCGCGGGAAAGGCTGACTAGAGCGAATCTAAGACTCGTCGTATCCATTGCAAAAAGGTATCGAAACAGGGGAGTGCCCTTCCTGGACCTCATACAGGAGGGCAATATCGGACTTATGAGAGCGGTGGAGAAGTTTGACTACGCTCGTGGGTTCAAATTCTCCACATACGCGACGTGGTGGATCCGTCAATCGATCATCAAGGCGATTGGCGACCAGTCTCGCTCCATCAGGGTTCCCCAGCATGTGATGGAGGAGCTCGTCCAGCTCTACAAGATGCAAAGGGGTCTGCAACAGTCACTTTCTCGTGATCCAACCCCCGATGAGCTCGGTGTGAAGCTGGGGATGTCTCCAGCACGTGTGCTCGAACTCCTACGCTACTCTGTGGACGCGGTCTCCTTGGAGCAGCAGATCGGCTCCGAAAACGATTCCGTTCTCTCAGATGACGTGGAGGACGAGAATGCCACAATGCCCGATGAGAGCGTTTCCAAAGAAGCGATCGTCAATGCTATAAGAGATGTACTGCAGTCGCTCCCTGTCGACGACCGTGACATCATGTCCTACAGATTTGGACTCGACTGCGACAGGCCGCATTCGTTGGATGAGACGGCGAAGAAGTTCGCAAGGACTAAGGAAAAGTTGAGGCAGGTCGAACAGAAGGCAATTGCGCGTCTGCGCAGACCTGAGTTTTCAGAAGCGCTCAAGGCTTTGTGGGAAGAGTGAGGCAAATTTCCAAAACGTGACTGAAGCGCTATGAGCCTGTACTAGATTGAGTTTCGCCTCAAAGACTTTTTTGGGTTATATTCCGGGGTAGCTCAATTGGCAGAGCACGCGACTGTTAATCGTGCGGTTGAGAGTTCGAGTCTCTCCCCCGGAGCGCGCTGATGCTTGCCGTCATTGCTCGGACAGCAGCTAGCAAGGGGCCTGTAGCTCAGTTGGTTAGAGCAGGGGACTCATAATCCCTTGGTCGTGGGTTCGAGTCCCACCGGGCCCACCAAGGGTTAGCGACAAAACTAACCTGGTCATAACGCCAAAAATCACACCCTGGAGGTCAATTATGGCTCTGGGGTCTGACTGTCTATCGGGTTAGTGAGTCATTGCTAACTCACGGCTTTAAATAACCAACTTTTGCATCTCAGAAGCTCGCTGGAGCGATGTTTTAGAAAGATCTGATCGCTTTGGGCTCTAGACGTAAACGCCAGGGTCGTTCTTCGCCGTTTAGGCCGTGGGGGTTTTGCTTTCGGGCCTGGGTGTTTCGGCGGGGTGTCGATCTTTCTAATGATTGCCTTAGATGCAGATGTTTTCCTCGCGATAGGATAACGGTGAGACTTTCCATTCCAGAACTCGCATCATCGCGTCTACCGACTATGGATCGAGAAACGCCGATTCGAAGAAGCTGTTTTGAATCGCGTTTAAAGCCTTCAAACGGAAACTGTCGAAGGTATTTTGATGGTACACGAGGCACATCTTGCCAACGGGTGGAGAATCAAGTGATCTCGATACAATTTCGCCTCGCTTGACCGAATCGGCAATCACGGGCCAATAGAGGAGTCCTTCTCCAAGTCCCGCGCGCACTAGTTGTTTTATCGCTTCACAGTCTGCCACTTCATAGGCAATGTCGAAGTTGAGTTCCTGCTGTTCCTGCCAGTGATCAATAATCATCCGCATTCGGGAGTGTTTTTCTGAAGGGATTATCCAATGAAATTTCGAGAGTTCGCGTTCTCGGATTACATCCTTTCCAGCAAGCTTGCTCTCCGGATGTAAGGCTATTGAGAGCGGACAGTCAAACAGAGGTTGGACGGCGAATTCTGGTGGAATTGCTCCGCCAAGAAAAATCCCAAAATCAGCCGTCTGCTTTCGGATCTCATCTAGGAGCACATCCACGTTGTGGTCAATCTTAACCGATAAGGGGGTACTGGGTAATCGTGCCTTTAAGCTCTTTAGAAACCGCGGTAGCATGTAACTTCCGAATATTGTCCCTGCTCCAATAACGAGTGGACGTTCGCGTTCTGGTTGGGTGAGAATCGAAAGCTCATTCTTTAAGAACAACAGCTCTTTAGCAATGTTCACGCTATAGCGGTAGACCACTTCACCGACTGGCGTCAGACTGATTGTAGGACGCACTCTAACAAAGAGCGGCATGCCGATGGTCTTTTCGAGCCTCTTTATCTGCAACGTTACCGCAGGCTGCGAGAGGAACAGCGTTCGAGCTGCAGCCGAAAACGTCTGATTTTCGACTACGCAACGGAACGTTTTTAGTTGATCCGTTTTTAGTTGATCAATCTGCACCATATGCCCCCTTTGGCGAGACGATCAGGAGTCGCTGCAAAAACAAGAGAGCTTTGCATGCGATTTCTGAAAATGTTATTTTATCACTTTTAGCCCAGTTGTCTTGGATGGGAGTGAACCTTTTTGCTGAGGCAAGGTTCTTGGTGTACGCTAGTTCAAGGTTGAGGGCTATTTATCCTGGTTGTTTCCTCCCCCTTTCAGACGGCGTTGTAGCTGGAATCCCGGGGGTGTTGGGGGTTCATGTGGTGCCATCCTGAGGCTTCTTACTCGCAGCCAGCCTTGATAACTTATTAGTTGTCGTGATTTGTATTTGTAAATGAGAATCAAGCTAGTTGAGTTCTTGGTGGAGTTGATTCTCTGTAGTGTTGTGCGCAAGGGCAATGTGCTGAGCATTGTCGGGGAAGAGGGGGAAGACGTCTTTTCTATAGTCCTTGGGTCTTTGCGCCAGCGTTTCAAATTTCAAGGTCTAAAGATTTTGGATCTAGAAGCTGTTTGCGAAACTGATCTCTGACTGCTCAGTGTTTGACCATCGAGAATGGTTGGAAATTACAACGAGGGGGGCTTGATGTCAGTTGATGTGAGGGATACCATCAAAATTGAGAAGAACGGCGACGGTATAACCTGGTTATACCTTAACCGTCCCGAAAAGCGCAATGCTATGAACCCGACCATGCACCTGGAGATGGTTCAGGCATTGGACGAACTGGAGGTTGATGACGAGACCGAGATACTCGTGCTGACCGGATCAGGTTCGGCTTTCTGCGCCGGTCAGGATCTCAAGGAGTTTTTTCGGGAGCAGGATGGCAAGCCAAAGGAACGACTCAAGGTCGGCCGGGCCAGCCAGGAGTGGCGTCTGCGCAAGCTGAAGAGTTTCCCCAAGATCACCATTGCGATGGTGAATGGCTGGTGCTGTGGTGGAGGCTTCACTCCTCTTGTTGCATGCGATTTTGCTATAGCAGCTGAAGAAGCGCAATTTTCGTTGTCAGAGGTTAACTGGGGAATCCTGCCGGGCGGACTGGTCACCAAGGTGATCGCAGACAGCGTGAGATACAGGGATGCACTTTATTACATCTTGACCGCTGAGAACTTTGACGGCAAGCGGGCAAAAGAAATAGGTCTTGTAAACTTCACAGCTCCACTCGACAAGCTGCGAGATGACACGGTCGCATTCGCTCAGCGGCTACTCCAGAAGAATCCTGTAGTCCTTCGTGCAGCGAAGGAGGCCTACAGGGCCGTTAGAACGATGGACTACGAGCAAGCCGAGGACTACCTTTCTGCCAAGAGCGATGAGCTCAAACTAAGGGACCCCGAGCGAGGGAGAGAGAAGGGCATGCATGAGTTCCTCGACACCAAGGCCTACCGTCCAGCGCTTGCCCCTTATCCACGGTAAGCAGTATCTATAGTGCATATCTGGTCATTATGACCGAGATCTGGACTTCGGGACACGAGGGAGTAGGAACGTTTCACGGCTCATTCGGTAGCGAAACATTCATTTAGGCAGGTATGGAATGGTGTGCAGGTGAACAGCGGTCTAATTGAATGGGCGGAGCAATCGGGTTTCGGTGTAATCAGACTCAACCGGCCAGATAAGTTGAATGCACTCACACACGCAATGATGGACGAGATTATCGAACTTTGTCATCAAGTTCGTAACCGCAGCGATATCAAAGCAGTTGTTCTTTTAGGTAACGGCCGGGCTTTCTGCGCCGGCCAGGATCTAAAGGAGTCAGGGGGAGAGGAGCCGGCGGTGGAGAGGCTGGCGAGAGAGTTTCGTGACGATGTGCAGACGGCGATCGCAGAGCTACCACAGCCCACAATAGCCGGACTGCATGGACATGTGCTGGGGAGAGGTCTGATGCTCGCACTCGCTTGCGACGTTCGTATCTGCTCCGAAGACGCAAAGCTTGGGTTCCCAGAAGTCAAGCTAGGCATCATTCCTGGAGGAGGAGGAACTCAGAGGTTGGCGAAGGTGGTTGGTTCAAGTAGAGCCATTCATATGGTCCTTTCCAGCGAGAGTATTGAAGCAGACACTGCACTTCAGTGGGGTTTGGTGACAAAGAAAGTGCCTGGTGCAAACCTTGAGAGAGAAGCTCTAGACCTGGCCTCTTCGATTGCTGCTATTCCGCGGAATGCAGGCCTCTTTGCAAAAATCACGATAGGCATGGCATCAAATACAAACATATCCGAAGGCGTCAAGTTCGAGAAGACGCTTTCGGCCGTACTGACCGGCACTCCAGGTTGGAAAGGCGAACAGGATTTCCGGAAACTATGAGTTCACGATCGTCGTAACGGGCGAATTGGACTGTTATCGACACAAATAGAACAAAAATAAAAAAGGGGGGAAAGTGTCTACAAATCGCAAGCGCGGGGCAGCATTTGCAGCCGCATTGGGAGCACTTGGATTGGTTGCTGCTGCGTGTGGTTCATCATCCAACGCATCAGCCAGCTCTTCTGCTACCGCTAGCAGCAGTAGCGGGAGCAAAACATTTACATTCGGTGGGATATTTCTTCTAACCGGTCCTGCAGCTTCGATCGGGGCATTGCAAGAGAAAGGTGCGGAACTTGCAGTTTCCGAGATCAATGCCGCTGGAGGAGTCGATGGTTACAAGTTGAATATGATTGCGGAAAGTAATGCTGGTACCGCTCAAGGTGGTGCTCAGGCAATGTCAACGCTCGTAAACGTTGATCATGTTCCGTTCGTTATTGAGGGTGGTTCTTCGCCAGAGCTTGCTGGTTACAACACAGCATCATCTCACAAGGTGATCTTCCTGAATGTGGGAGGTGCGTCGGATGCGTTGATCGGCAAGAAATGGCTTTGGAACCTGGCGCCGAACCCGCCCTTGCTTGACGGACCAATTGTCAACTATGCGATGTCAAAAGGGGCTAAGAAATTTGCTCTTCTAGTGTCCCAGGATTCCTACGGCCAGGACAATGCATCAGTTATCAAGAACTTGGTTCAGCAGGCTGGTGGCACTGTCGTTGCCAACATCACCTACCCACTTGCTACAACTGACTTCACTCCGCTATTGGACACCATTAAGAGTTCGGGTGCTCAGGCGCTGGTAACCGTAGCCCTAGGAGATACGATTGCCATTCTTGCTAAGCAGATGGCTTCTGTCGGTCTGAACATTATGCACTTGAACCCGCTCATCGATGTTCCCTACAGCGTCTCTGGTCCGGCAGGTAACGGGTATCTAGGTACCAAT
>JAJZIP010000015.1 GCA_021810525.1 Actinomycetes bacterium
ATCGTCAACGGAGCGAGGCACAAGAACTCCTCGAGCGTGGAAAGACAAGGAAAGATCGTTCAGCGCTTGAATCAGAGGTGAAAAAGATCCTGAGCCCCCGCTGGTGCAAGCGGGTGATCACATGAAACCTCGCCGGAAACAGTCCAACTGAGTTCCGGTTGGCTTTTGCTATTGACGAAGTAGCCCTAAAGGCGCTTGAAGACGAACTGTTCGCTAAGCGCCTCTTATTCACCGATCGCAACGACTGGACAGTTGCCAGAGTTATAAGCGCCTATCGTTCCCAGTCTCATGTCGAGGCAAACTTCCGGCAGATGAAAGACCCGTCAGTTGTCTCGCTCTCCCCGATGTTTCATTGGACAGATCAGAAGATCCGAGTGCATGTCTTCTACTGCGTGCTGGCGCTCGTTGTTGCCAGGCTTATGACTCGTTAAGCCAAAAGACAGGCCTTTCCATGAGCGTGCGGGAACTGCTTGATATACTCGCCGGAATAGATGAGACTGTCCTGCAATTCAAAGCTTAGCGTGGGCGTCGGAGCGCTCGACGCATGATCAGTGAAATCGACCCCAGTCAGCGTAAGCTCTACGACCTTTTCGGTCTCGATGCCTACGCCCCGAAGCGACGAGTTAGGTACTACAAAACTGGAGTACAAATACCATGGCTGACATGGAAGAATCTCAGCTCATCACTAGCCAACCAGGAAAGTCCCGCTAGCTGATCTCTCAGCACTCATTGGCGTTCCTCTCTTTTCGGTGATGCATTGATGAAGCAGGGGCCCTTCGCTCTGGTTGGGTTATGTTGTCCCAACCGCCGTCACTAATGTGACCCCCTCCGACTCTCCCTCTTGGCCACCCATCACTTCCCGGGAGCACCGGTAGTAGATGGGCTCTTTCCTGACCTTTCGCAGACTCAGGGCCAAGTAGGACCTCTCCGGGTCCCACGACAACTTTCTGTACGTCTACTTCCCCTACGCCGGAGGGTTCTTCGACACCGGCTCCGGATTCCCTAATGTCTTCCATGGCCTTCGCCAAATTCCGACAGGCTCGGCTCCCTCTATGTTCTTGCTCTCGCAGAATTCGCATTATGCTGCGGACCTCATATTTGATCCGCCCGGCTTCGACCCAGGCATCTTTACCTAAACCGGAGGTTTCACTACCAAGGACTCTGGCGTCTCCTTGGACCAGACTTACACCGGTTAGCTATCGTGAGCTTGTAGTTCAGTTACGTCACTTTTACCTCCTTGTACTTATGACGCCCGATCTACTGGACGCACCGGAAAATGGGACTAGCAAATATACCCGAGTGACGACTTCTCGGGGATCGAAGAAATTGCCGTAGATACGGCGGCTCCCAACCGATCGGAGCGACCGGGCGCGACTCCGTTATGAGGTCCCCTGAGTATCTTTGTCAGATCCTTCTGAGCCACCAGAGTCCGTATCAGGCCGACCATTACTGACTAGTTCAAAGGTACCGTCCTTGGCCGCCGGCCGATCTTGGCCTTCTGCAGTCGGTGCGGAGAACTGCTCTGCCAAATTCCTGACGCCCGCAAACAGATTTGTCAGCTCCATCGGAAGGACGAACTTGGTTGAAGGCGCACTCGCCATCTGCCTGAGAGCATCTAGGTACTGCAGAACCATAGTATTTGGACCGGCGGCACCGGCTGATGCCGTGATCTCATCCAAGGCCTTTGCCAAACCCTGCGCCCGAAGCACAGCCGCCTGGCGCTCGCCTTCGGCAGCTAGGATTGCGCCTTGCCTGTCGCCCTCCGCGGCTAGAATTGCCGACTGTTTCTGGCCCTCCGCCACTGTGATGGCTGCCTGGCGCTGTCCTTCTGATTCAGTGACGACGGCCCGGCGAGTCCGCTCAGCAGACATCTGACGGGTCATGGCGTCCTGAACTTGGGGCGGAGGGTTGATCTCCCGCACCTCGACGTTGGTCACTTTGACACCCCAGCGTTCGGTAACATCATCAAGCTTGGTTCGAAGAGCGTTGTTCATGTCCTCCCGCTTTGACAATACGTCATCTAGGCTCATCTCTCCGACAACACTGCGCAGGGTTGTGGCGGCAATATTGAGCGCTGCGCCGGAAAAGTCCCGCACCTGCACCACCGACATCACCGGATCAAGTACTTTGTAGAACATTATGAAATCAATCGAGATCGAGGCGTTGTCTTTCGTTATCGCCGTCTGATGCGGAATCTCCAAGAAGAGTTCGCGCAGATCGACAAGGGAGATCCTGTCGGTGATCGGGTTTATGAATATCAGTCCGGGGCCCTTTGCTCCAACAGCTCGTCCAAGCCGGAACAGCACCACGCGCTGATACTCCCTGATGATACGAATCGATCTCGAGGCTACCAGCACGATGATCGCCAGCACTGCCACTACTATCCCCAGTAATACGATCATGCTTTCTTCTCCCCCTCGATATTTTGGGACAGTTCCGGGTTTGCCCAGACCTTGAGCCGAAGCCCGTCGATCTCAGAAACATATACTTCGACTCCGGCCTTCACGGTGCCTGAAAGCGACTCGGCCGACCAAGTCTCGCCCAGGATCCTCACTGTGCCGACAGGCGTCAGATCAGTCAGTGCAACACCAGGTGAGTAGAGCATTTTCGCAATAAGGCTGGCCGACCCTAACCTCTTGAAATCCTTGACTGCCCGGATTCCAAAACCGAGAATGGCAGATGAAAGCAAGACAATCCCTATCAAAATGCCCAGCGAAAGACTTTGGGATGCGACATTGGCAATAAAGACGATGTCGACAATTAATACGACCGCGGCGACCACGCCAATTGCGCCTGAAGCAACCAGGCCGTGCGGACCTAAGTGGAGACTCAAAGCTGCAGCCACCGCTATTACCGCCAAGAGGATCAATGAGGCTACTACCACTGTGCCTCCTCGTTTCTAATCTGCTTCCAGCTTACAGCGCTAAATGATCGAAGTAACAGCAAGGACGTTGTTTGGCACGTAATTGCCGTGATCAGCTCTCTGTAATCAGGCGTCTTTACCTTTTCCAATTTGACGCCTGGTACGAGTCCACAACAATCATTATCACATATGCTCGTGCGAGCAGCGTGTTCACCGGAGATGAGGTCCAGCGACATAATTCTGGGGTCTGGCCTTATACCATCGGCCCCTGGGCAGAAGGAGTGCATCTGGCCAGGGATGGATCGCAAAAGTAGCCAACTCCACTGACTCCCCCCAACCACTGGAGCACCTTGTTGCCAAGATGCTTTGGGTGAGCCTAACTAAGCTGTCCGAAGGCTTGAAGAATGAAGCATCTTGTGTCTTTGACCAAATAGCCGACATGACAGCGAAAATTCAGCTCGACAACCAACGTTGAATGAACTTGGCAAGTGCAGGCTGTCCCGTGACAAGCTGAGCCAGCCAACAAAGCCCAGGCCGGGCCCCGGCTTGTATCGGGTTCCCACGAATGTTAGCCTGAACTCCCAGCAGCTCCGGTTGAATCAATAGAGGCCGCTCTGCGACATCGTTGCTCCCCCAGAGTTCGGCGTTGCCAATTCGAGCGGTTTCTTTTAACGATTTCTGGGAGTAGGGAGCGACATTGGATACAAGTCCGTCGGGCCAGCAAGTCGAGGTAAGCTGGGAAAATCAGCGAGCCATTGTAGTCGAGGTGGGCGGTGGAATCCGTCTCTACGAGGTCGGTGGTAGACCCGTCCTGGACCCATACCCGATCGACGCTGTTTGTGACGGCGCCCACGGCACCCCGCTCATTCCATGGCCGAATCGCCTGAAGGACGGGCAATACTACTTCGACGGGAATAAATACCAGGTGGCAATCACAGAGCCCCAAAAAAATAACGCGATCCACGGTTTGCTTCGTTGGCGCCCTTGGCAGATCGTGCGCCAATCGGCGGCTTCGGTGACTATGGGAATACGACTTTTTCCTATGCAAGGTTATCCCTTCCTCCTCGACGTGACCGTGGAGTATGCTCTCGGAGCTGAAGGGCTCAAGGTGACGACGACAGCCACTAACGCCGGAATACACGCCTGTCCCTACGGTGCCGGACAGCACCCGTATCTCTCCCCTGGTGTCGGACTGGTCGACGAGTGCACGCTGCAACTTGAGGCTGCCACCCGCATCCTTACCGACGACGAACGTCAGCTGCCCATCGGCACTGAATCTGTGGAGGGAACAGCCTACGACTTTCACCAAGCCAGGCCCATCGGATCTCAGCACCTCGATTTCGCATTCACCGACCTCACCCGGGACCTTCAAGGCCTGGCCTGGGCTCGTCTTTGTGGGGCCGATGGACAAAGCGCAGAACTCTGGGTGGACGAGAGCTATCCGATTATCGAACTCTATACCGGCGATACTCTGGCCCCGGATAGGCGACGCAAAGGGCTCGGCGCCGAACCCATGACTTGCCCTCCCAATGCCTTCCAAAGTGGTAACGGCCTTAGGAGGCTGGAACCGGGTGAGAGCATGGTCACGACCTGGGGAGCACGACTCATATGAGCAGTATCTCGTCGAACCGAGCGGATGCCATGGTCATCTTTGGCATTAGCGGAGACCTTGCGAAAAAGATGACTTTCCATTCCCTCTACCGGCTCGAAATTGCCGGTCGGCTGGACTGCCCGATCATCGGCGTTGCCATGGAGCAGTGGACCGCCGATCAGCTCCGCGATTCGGTGCGGGCAGCTCTTGATGCGACAGGCGAAAAGGTGAGCAACGAGATCTTCAATCGACTGGCACGTCGGCTCAGTTATGTGCAAGGGGACTTAACTGACCCCTCCACTTACGAGACGCTGGCAAAACAATTGAAGCCGAATTCCCAGACGCTGTTCTACCTGGAGGTTCCGCCGACACTGTTCGCATCGGTTGTCGCTGGGCTTGTCCAGGCAAATATCTCTAAAAGGGCTATGGTAATGATCGAGAAGCCATTTGGTCACGATCTCGCTTCTGCCCGTGCCCTCAACGGTGACCTGCACAAACTGCTCGCTGAGGAGCAGATCCTTCGAATCGACCACTTCTTGGGTAAGCAGCCGGTTCTGGATATCTCATTCCTGCGCTTTGCCAACACGCTTCTCGAGCCGGTATGGAATCGCGATCATGTGGCCGCAGTTCAGATCACCCTGGCTGAGAACTTCGGAGTGGAGGATCGTGGCGCGTTCTACGATCCGGTCGGAGCGCTTCGAGACGTGGTCCAGAACCACCTCATGCAAGTGCTCGCCCTGATCGCCATGGAGCCACCGGTTGAGGCGGGCTACCGAGCGCTTTGGGACAGGAAAGTCGATGTCTTCCGAGCAATGGCGGACGTCGATCCCGCGAGCAGTGTGCGGGGTCAGTACATTGGGTACAAGAAGGTTCCCGGCGTGAATAGCAATTCGACCACCGAGACCTACGTAGCACTTCGTCTTGCGGTGGAGAATTGGCGCTGGTCCGGCGTGCCCTTCTTCCTCCGGGCCGGCAAGGCATTAGCTGCGACGGCCACTGAGGTCAGGTTGATATTTCGTCGGCCCCCCCGTCTGGCTTTCCTGGACGCAGAGCGCAACGCCGATCAGAACCAGCTGATAATCAATATCGACCCTGATCCTGGACTGCGACTGGTCATGTTGTCCAAGGGTCCAGAGGGTATGGCGTCTAAAAGCGTGCACATGGACCTCCCCTTCGCAGCCGAGCTAGGCAGACCCCCTGAACCCTACGAGCGCCTGCTCTATGACGCGCTGATCGGCGATTATTCACTGTTCACACGTGAGGACGTGATTGAAGAGACCTGGCGGGTTCTCCAACCGTTGGTAAGTCAACCTCGGGCCCCATTGCCCTACCCAAGCGGGTCGTGGGGCCCTCCCCAGGCTAATGACCTCCTCCGAGGCCATCCTCCATGGCGGATTCCTTGGCTTCCCAACACTGGAGACGCTTACACATGACTTGGCTCAGCTCACGCTGGTAAGGACAGAGGAGGCTTCATCCGCGACCATCTGCAGAAACAATCAAAGGAGAGCAGATAATGACTACAGATAACCCTATGCAGATTGGTATGGTCGGGCTCGGGCGGATGGGAGAGGACATCGCTCGCCGTCTTATTCGTTATGGCCACAGGTGTGTGGTCTTTGATGTAGATGACGATGCCATGGAGAGGCTCGAGAAGGACGGCGCAACCGGAGCCGGCTCGATAGCCGACTTAGGAGACAAACTCTCGAAGCCCAGGGAGGTTTGGGTGATGGTGCCGTCTGGAGATACAACCGGCAAGGTAATCGAAGAAGCGGCCTCTCACATGGAACGAGGAGACATGATTATCGACGGCGGCAACTCCTGCTATCGCGATGACATCGCCCGCGCCAAATCGCTTTCCGGGCAGGGTGTCCACCTGGTCGACTGCGGGACAAGCGGCAGAGTATGGGGGATTGACGGCGGCTACTGTCTCATGATCGGTGGTGACCCAAAAAGCGTTGAACACCTCGAACCCATCTTTTCCACTATTGCGCCCGGCATCGATTCGGCTACCGGGACCCCGGGCAGAACAGGCGATACCGACTCTGCCGAGCACGAATTCTTGCACTGTGGTTCCAACGGCGCCGGGCACGTCGTGAAGATGGTGCACAACGGTATTGAATACGGCATGATGGCAGCATTTTCTGAAGAGTTCAATATTTTGGCCAATGCAAATGCTGGCAAACGAAAGTCAGAGTCTGATGCCGAGACCGCTCCTATGGAGGAGCCACAGCTTTACCAGTTCGACATCGACACCACTGCTTTCGCCGAGGTGTGGCGCCGCAGAAGTGACATCGAGTCCTGGCTACTGGACCCGACCGCCACTACCCTGTTCGAGTCTCCCGGCCTGGCTGAGTACGCTGGGCGGGTTTCCGACTCCGGCGAAGGACGATGGACTTCCATTGCCGCCTTAGAAGAGCGAGCTCCTTCCCCGTTGCTCACAACTGCCCTCTACTCTCGCTTCGCCTCATGCGATCTCGATGACTTCTCCAACAAGGTGTGGTCCGCGATGCAGAAGGGTTTCGGAGGCCACGACGAGAAGAAGAAGAAGAAGAAGGTCTGTGAGGGTGCCCTTGATGACTAACGCGACCCCCACCGCCAAGCCTGCCGTCGTTCTGTTCGACATCGACGAGACCCTCGTTCATACCGGCGGGTCTGGAACGCGAAGTTGGAAGGCCGCGTTCGACAAGCTTTATGGCATTCCTGCTGACATCGGCGAACACTCTTCGGCGGGTGAAACAGACCCGCAAGTGGCTGCGGCTACCTTCCGCGCCGTTCTTCACCGCGATCCTAGCGCCGACGAGTTGGGCCGGCTCTACGCCGAGTATCTCCTGCACCTGGCCGCTGACATCGGGGTCTCGGAAGGGTACCGGGTCCTGCCCGGTGCTGAGGAAGTGATTCTAAGCCTCTTGGAGGCCGGGGTAAGGCTCGGACTGGTCTCTGGAGCTATGGAAGGTGCGGCGCGCACCAAACTCATGCCGGCCAATCTCAACCGATACTTCGTCTTCGGAGCCTACGGCTCGGACTCACCAGACCGGACCGAGCTTACCGGGCTTGCAATTGCAAAAGCCGCTCGGCTGCAGGGAAAACTCGTCCCGAGCGAAGTGTACGTTGTAGGAGACACGCCCCACGACATGGATGCGACCAATGCAACGGGTGCTATTTCGGTTGGGGTGGCAAGTGGTCACTACTCGACCGATGAACTTCGAGCTGCCGGTGGCGTTCATGTGCTCTCGTCACTCGAGGACGGGTTTCCGGGCCTGTGATGGCTGCGGCAGCAATGCCCCGGTCTCCGATGGCCTACCTGAGCTACCCTCGCTCGCAGGTCAGAGATAGACTTGGCATATCAACCATCAACTCGGCGCTGGCTGACGTGACTTCTTCGGCCAACGAAGATGTCATTCACCATCTCAGGTGGAAACAGGCCATGCTCCACCACCCCTGGTATCGCCGACAGCCGCCGTGCCAGCTCAGCGGGATCGCCAATTGGCCCGAAATACCCAGCGAGAATGCCCCCATCCGGACTTATGGGCGCTTCGGTGAGACGGACGTCGCCCAGTTGCCGACATGTGGCGTCGATACCGAACGCCATCAGCTCGAGGGGAATGGGGACCTTAAGAGTGTCCACCAGCTTGTTCGACGAGACGATCACAACGTAACGCTCCGCTGCGCCTGCGACGATCTTCTCCCTGGTATGAGCTCCGCCTCCGCCTTTGATGAGCCAGCCATCCGGGTCCACCTGGTCGGCTCCGTCGATGGCGATATCAAGGCGGTCGATTCCACTAAACGGTTTGACCTTCAGCCCCAGTGCCCGTGCAGTATCAAAGCTCGCCGGCGAAGTGGCTACGCAGGAGATGTCGAGCTTGCGACGGACGAGCGCAGGTATCAAATAAGCGACGGTAGATCCAGTGCCGAGGCCCACAGTCATGCCGTCTTCTACCAGCTTGGCCGCAGCTTCAGCGGCGAGGCGCTTTTCAGTTTCGATATATGTCATTCCCACTCCCGATCTCGTCGCATATTACTTTCCCACCTTACAGGGGTAAATCGTCCAGTCATTGCCAGCTCAACAGGCCCATTGCGCCCCGCGACGCAGGTGAAGTTGGCGGCGGCCTTCGCACACCAGTTTTTTGGAGAGGGAACGACTCAACCAATACGAAAGGACAAAGATGAATACAGCACTTCGCCCATCCGGTGATATCGACACGATCTGTATAAATACCATCCGGACTCTTGCAATCGACGCCGTGGAGCAGGCGGACTCCGGCCATCCCGGAACTCCGATGGGTATGGCGCCGGTTGGTTACCAACTCTGGCAGTACGAGCTTCGTTTCGATCCCGCCGATCCAATCTGGCCAAACCGGGACCGTTTCGTTCTCTCCGAGGGTCACGCCTCGATTCTTCTGTACTCGCTTTTACACCTGGCCAAAGTGCAGGCGGTTAATCCCGCCTATGAGACCGTTGGCCGGGCATCTGTGACCCTTCGAGACATCGAGACTTTCCGTAAGCTGGGATCGCGGTGTCCCGGCCACCCGGAGTATCGCTGGACGTCTGGGGTGGAAACAACGACAGGACCCCTTGGGCAGGGAGTTGCCAACTCGGTGGGTATGGCCATCGCTTCACGCTGGTTGGCCAACCGATACAACAGGCCCGGTTTCGATCTGTTCGATTATGACGTCTATGCGCTTATGGGCGACGGCGACATGATGGAAGGCATTTCCGACGAGGCCGCGTCACTCGCCGGTCACCTGGGGCTGTCCAAGCTGTGCTGGATCTACGACAACAACCACGTCACGATCGAGGGGAATACAGCACTCGCGTTCAGCGAAGACGTGGCCGGTGTATTTTCGGGTTACGGCTGGAACGTCACCCGGGTGAAAGATGCCAACAACCTCGCTATGTTGGCCGAGGCCTTTCAAGCATTCCGTGACGAGGCGCGGCGGCCAACTTTAATAATCGTGGACAGCCACATCGGCTACGGCGCGCCTGACGTCCAAGATACCAGCGCAGCACACGGAGCGCCATTGGGTCCGGAGGAGATCAAAAAGGCCAAACGCAGCTACGGGTGGCCCGAAGATGCTAAGTTCATGATCCCTGATGGAGTTTACGAGCACTTTGCCAATGGGATTGGAAGCCGAGGCGGCTGGCTGCGCGAGGCGTGGATGTCGTTGTTCTCTAAGTACAGGCGCGAGCATCCTGAGCTGGCCGCTGAGATATGGTCCATGCAGAATCGCGAGCTTCCCGAGCGCTGGGATACCGACATTCCCACCTTCAGCCCTGATCCCAAAGGAGTCGCCACACGGGATTCGTCAGGGGAGGTTCTCAATGCCATCGCTTCTCGCGTACCCTGGCTCCTTGGAGGATCGGCCGACCTGGCTCCATCGACAATGACCCGCCTCACCTTTTCCAGCGCGGGTGACTTCGAAGAGGGCAGCTACGGTGCCAGGAACTTCCACTTCGGGATCCGCGAGCACGGTGCGGCCGCCATAGCCAGTGGCCTGTCGCTCTCGAAGGTTCGGCCCTACTGGTCCACCTTTCTAGTCTTTTCTGACTACGCCCGAGGCGCAATCCGCCTGTCGGCACTTATGGAAATCCCTGTCATCCACATCTTCACCCACGACTCCATCGGCATGGGCCAAGACGGACCTACCCATCAGCCGGTAGAACAGCTTGCCTCTCTAAGGGCAATACCAGGTCTCATCGTGATCCGCCCCGCTGATGCCAACGAAGTTGCCGAAGCCTGGCGAGTCATCATGGAACTACAGCACAACCCGGTTGCCTTGGTGCTCACCCGCCAGGCCGTCCCAACCTTGGACCGCTCGCGTTACGCCCCAGCTACGGGAGTTTCAAAGGGCGGCTACGTATTGGCAGATCCTGCAAAGGGGCCTCCCGAGGTCATCGTCATTGCCACCGGAAGCGAGGTCTCACTGGCCATCGCTGCATATGAGGAGCTGAGCGCTGAAGGGGTACGCGTGCGAGTAGTGAGCATGCCCAGCTGCGAGCTGTTTGACCGGCAGCCGGCCGCTTACCGGGATTCGGTACTTCCTCCCGAAATCCTGCCTCGGGTGGCTGTCGAAGAAGCTTCCACTTTGGGGTGGCATCGCTATGTGGGCACCAACGGCACAGTCATCGGCATGCACACTTTCGGAGCCTCGGCTCCGCTGAAAGACCTTCAACTCAAGTTCGGATTCACCTCCGACAAGGTGGCCGATACCATTCGCCAGCAACTCCAACATCAGAGGAGAAATAGATGACAGACCCAATCCACCAGGCCCTCGACCTGGGTCAAAGTATCTGGTACGACGGGATCCGCCGCTCGCTTTTGGCCTCAGGAGAGCTTGAGCGAATGGTCCAACAAGAGGGATTGCGGGGCATGACCTCGAATCCGTCAATCTTTAACAATGCGATTGCTGGCTCTTCCGACTATGGCGATGCCATTGCCGCGCTACGGAGCACGGGGCCGATGGATGCCAAGTCGGTTTACGAAACCCTGGCTATCGCCGACATCCGCGCAGCAGCCGACATATTTCGCCCAGTTTACGAGGAAAGTGGCGGCGACGACGGTTACGTCAGCATGGAGGTCTCCCCTGAGCTGGCCCACGACACGACCGCCACCGTCGCTGAGGCCAAGCGTTTGTGGGCAACTATCGATCGGCCCAATCTGATGGTGAAGGTGCCCGGCACTCTAGAGGGGATGCCAGCTATCCAGGAGCTGATTGGCGCCGGCATCAACGTCAATGTCACACTGCTGTTTGGCCTTGCCGCTTACAAAGATGCAGTGCAGGCCTATATGGCAGGCCTTCAAGATCGTCTCGCGGGGGGCGGTGGGATTGCCGGCATCGCTTCCGTTGCGAGCGTCTTTGTCAGCCGTCTGGACTCGGCAGTCGAGGGCCGCCTCGACCGTTCCTTTTCCGGCAAGGTGGCCATAGCCAACGCCAAAGTCATCTACGCCGCCTCCAGGCAGCTCTTTTCAGGAGAACGGTGGAGTACCCTGAAAAGCGCTGGGGCGAGGACGCAGCGACTGCTCTGGGCTTCCACCAGCACCAAAGACCCCTCACTGCCCGAGCTGCTTTATGTCGAATCGCTAATTGGGCCCGACACGGTCGACACCGTCCCGCCGGCAACATATGAGGCCTTTGCCGCCCACGGCATGGTGCGCCCTTCGCTGCAAGAGAACCTCGAAGACGCTCGAGCTGTCTTGGGCAGCCTCGGCGGCCAAGGGGTCGAACTTTCCGACGTGCTTGATCAGCTGCTCGATGAAGGGGTGCAAAAGTTCTCGTTGGCCTTTCGTCAGCTCCTCTCCTCTGTGGAAGAAGCTCTCTCCAAAAAAGTCGAGGAACATTCGTGGAAGCTGCGCCGGTCTCTGCCAACCGATCTAGCCAGCCAGGTGGACGCAACCATCGATGAATGGCGCGCGACCGGCAAGGTGGTCCGGCTCTGGGCTCATGATGCGACAGTATGGACCGGCCACGGTGAGGATGCCTGGCTTGGCTGGTTGGGCGTCGCACTGGACCAGAGCACACACGCACATCGCTATGAGGCATTGGCTATGGAGGTGCGCGAGGCGCAGTTCAGCGATGCTGTAGTGCTAGGCATGGGCGGATCAAGCCTATGTCCAGACGTGCTCGCCCATTCTTTTCCCTCACAGCCTGATTTCCCACTACTCCACGTTCTCGACTCCACCGACCCCGAACAGATCAGAGCCATGGAGGAGACGGTCGACTTAGCCCATACGCTCTTTTTCGTATCCTCAAAGTCAGGCTCCACCTTGGAACCCAACATCTTCGCGTCCTACTTCTATGAGCGCATGATCGCGGCCGTGGGTATCGAAGAGGCAGGTTCACACTTTGTGGCCATCACCGATCCAGGCTCTCCTTTAGAGGCCCTTGCAAAAAGCAACAGATACCGCAGGACATACTTTGGAGTTCCTTCAATCGGCGGTCGATACTCGGCACTGTCGGACTTCGGAATGGTTCCCGCCGCTGCATGTGGAATCGACGTTGTTCGCCTGTTATCTGCGGCGGAAACAATGGCACACGCATGTGCTCCATCGGTTCCAGCACGGGACAATCCAGGGCTCGAGCTCGGGGCTGTGATAGGCGTGTGTGCAAATGCGGGCCGCGACAAGGTGACCCTCGTGGCCTCTTCCGGAATTGCCCAACTGGGAGCGTGGCTTGAGCAGCTCTTGGCAGAGTCCACTGGCAAAAAGGGCAAGGGCGTGGTGCCCATCGACCGGGAACCGCTCGGTGAGCCTTCGGTCTACGGCTCCGATCGTCTATTCTGTTATATCACGGCAGCCGGTGACGACGATGCTGAGCAAGCCGCAAAGATCTCGGCGCTCGAAGCGGCCGGTCACCCGGTGCTGCGCATAGAGCTTGCTAATCGCTACGATCTGGGGCGGGAGTTCTTTCGTTGGGAGTTTGCCACAGCGGTGGCAGGCTCGATAATCGGCATCAACCCCTTCGACCAGCCTGATGTCGAGGAGGCCAAAGTGCTCGCTCGTCAGCTTACTGACCGCTACGACCAAGAAGGTTCCCTGCCTGCGTTATCCCCGCTATGGGATGAACGGGGTATCAGGCTCTATGCCGATGACAGAAACGCTACCGAGCTGACTTCTGCAGTCGATTCTCATCCCAGTCTTGTCTCCTACCTCCGGGCTCACCTGGGCCGAGCTGGCGCTGGGGACTACGTCGCCCTGCTCGCCTATGTGCAGATGTCACCCGCTCACCAGGCAATTCTAACGCAGATGAGGATCATGGTGCGGAACGCGAGCATGGTCGCCACATGCGCCGAGTTCGGGCCGCGCTTCCAGCACTCGACGGGGCAAGCGTATAAGGGCGGCCCCAACACGGGAGTGTTTCTCCAGATAACCTGCGATGACGCCGTTGAACTGCCCGTTCCCGGACATGGCTTCAGTTTTGGGGTGGCAAAGGAAGCCGAGGCCAGAAGCGACCTCGACGTGCTCGCCGCCCGGGGTCGGCGGGTCCTGCGGGTCCATACTGGCACTGACGTGACCCATGGGCTCGAACAGATCCGTGATGCGTTAGGCGAGGCCATCCAGGCGGTTAGCTTTCACAGATGAGTTCCTCTGGCTGCCGCTCCGGGCCCCAACACCTTTGTGCCTGGCGCTGCTGCCCCTCGAACTCGCAAAGAATCAAGCGACGCCGATAGACAAACTCCATAGAAATACCAGCGAATCCACCATGACAATTTCCAAGGAGCTCAAATGGACATCCACCAAATGCTGGGTAATGAAGCTGATTATCTGCTTGGTCATACTTGCAATGGAATTCCCAAGGAATCTCTGACACTGCCCGGCCCCGGCTACATCGACCGAGTCATGACAAAGAGCGACCGCTCCGTAGCCGTCTTGCGTAATCTGGCACACATGTACTGCCATGGCCGACTAGGGGACACCGGATACCTGTCGATCCTGCCCGTCGATCAGGGGGTTGAGCACTCGGCAGCGGCCAGCTTTGCTCGAAACCCTGCATATTTCGACCCTTCGAATCTCTGTGAGCTGGCTGTAGAAGGCGGGTGCAGCGCCATTGCTTCCACTTTGGGGGTGCTAGGCATGGTCGCCCGCAGCTACGCCCATCGAATACCATTCATAGTCAAGCTCAACCACAATGAGCTGCTCACTTATCCAAACCACGCTCGCCAGGTCTTTTTCGCCTCGGTTCGCCAAGCCTTCGATCTCGGGGCGATTGGTGTGGGCGCGACGATCTACTTCGGTTCCCAAGATTCCGATCGGCAATTGGTCGAAGTAAGTGCTGCCTTCGCCGAAGCGCACCGACTGGGACTCTTCACCGTGTTGTGGTGCTATCTGAGAAATGATGCGTTCAGCCATGACGGAATAAACTATGAAACTTCGGCAGACCTCACCGGGCAGGCCAACTACCTTGGCGTGACCATCGAAGCTGACCTCATTAAGCAGAAGCAGGCCACGTGTAATGGCGGCTATCCCGCAGTCGACTTCGGCAAGACGGATCCGCTAGTCTACTCAGAACTCACCACAGATCACCCCATTGATCTCACCCGCTGGCAAGTGGCCAACTGCTATTTGGGTCGCATCGGGCTCATCAACTCCGGAGGCGGATCGGAAGGCACCGGTGACCTGGGCGAAGCTGTCCGAACCGCGGTCATCAACAAGCGTGCCGGAGGAGCAGGACTGATCGTCGGCCGCAAGTCCTTCGAAAGGCCCCTGTCTGAAGGCGTCGAACTTTTGCACATGGTGCAAGACGTCTTCCTCGACTCTTCGATCACGGTGGCCTAGCCATGGCCGCCATCGCATCAGGTTGTAGGGTCGGTGCCACCTCACCGATACGTCGGCACTAGTCGCCACCATCGGCCCTGGTTGTCTATTTCGGATCGTTCACCACCGGCCTTGCACCCACCTCCAGTTTGGCGATCAGCGAGATCCATCCTGCAGTTGTCAGGGGGGTGAGGCTATGAGCGTTGCTAGCTCTGAAAACTGGGGAATGAACGTCATCGCCACCACATCCATTTTCAAGTTAAGTGACCTTTTCACGAAAAGCACCCTCTTGCTTTTCGCCTTTTTGACCATTCGTGCCCTTGTCACGTTTCAACGACGCGTGCCGGAGACAAAGAACCCCGGCCTTACAGAATTAGAAGGGGACCTTATGACAAGCAAAACCTCCAAGGTGATTGCACCAAGATGATTCGATTGCTACGCGTTACCGACAGACACCAATTCACGCTCGAATTTGTTCTGCCGTGGATAGGAAGACATTTTCTCCAATTTGGTACCTCTGGTCGTCCGCCTCTCGTGCCGAGCGGCAATCGTCGGCTATGTCGCGGGCAACACCTGCGCCCGGCGCTCGAAAGAGGAAGACGTGTCACGCCTGAAGCATCAACAAAAGCTTGCCGGGATGCCAAATCCCAGTCTCTCCTCGGTATGCCCTAGCTAGCCTGCGTGCGCTTGCCAGCTTGCCGGCGGACACACACGACAACAACCGGGACATGCAGCCGGCATGATCGAGCACGAGGTGCATCATGGCGAACTCGCCGTTCTCCACCTCATCCCTCACACCCCCTGCTATGGTGCTCACGAAGTATCCACACTCAATGTGCTGGTCGCCGCACCGGCATGGCGACGACACGGGGACCGCAACGCACTCGAGGCATTCCGGCCCAACGTAAACCGGGCCCTGGCCTGGATCGGCCATGACGGCGACTCCGACGGCGACGGACTCCAAGAATACAAGACGCGTGCTCCCAATGCCCACTACAACCGAGGTTGGAAAGAATCCGGAGATGCCATAGTCATGCGAGACGGAACGCTCGCCAAACTTCCAATCGCTTTGTGCTAGCACCCAGTCAAGGTCGTGACCGCCAAGCGATCTTGGGCTAATGTGACTCACGATATCTTCGGTGACCGCAGGGTTGCCCTCCGACTGCGTTCTGAGGCCGATCGGTTAGCTAACCAGATCGAAGAACGCTTTTGGTGGAAAGAGGAAGGCACCTACTACCTGGGCCTGGACGCCGATAAATACCCGATTGAATCGGTGTCATCCAATCCCGGCCATCTCCCGTGGCGGCAGGCAATCGAGCATGAGAGAGCGGCACGAGTCGTGAAGCGGGTGATGGCCTGAAGATATGTGGAGTGGCTTGGGAATTCGTACGCTCTCGCCTGACCACCTAGCCCATGACCCGCTCTCCTACCAACGAGGCTCGGTATGGCCACATTAGGACACTATCGCTGCCACAGGTTTCCGACCTACGGGTTCGATGAAGACGCCATAAAATGCTGGTAGGTATCTTCGATGCCACCTCCAGATTCTCCTCACGCCGCCAGCCCGAGCTTTTCGGCGGATTGACTAGAGATCAGGGCGCATACCCCGTCCAATATTTCGGAGCAAACGTTACCCAAACATGGTCGTCCGGTGACCTTATCCACTTGGTCGTCACACTCCTCGGCCTCGAAGCCGACGCGCATTCTGGGGGTTCCACACCTCCATCCAGCACTTCCTGCATGGATCTCGAAGGTGACTCTTCGACAGCTTCGCGTAGGCAACATCTCGGTAGACCTCCGTGTTGCAAGCCAGCCTGACGGCACCTATGGTGTTGACGTCTTAGCCGGTGGCGATGGCCTTGAGGTGAAGCTGGGCCGAGGAAAACCACATCTGGCGTTATTTCAGACATCAGGCCTTCTCGACGCTCGGCAATAGCCCCACTTGAGCGAAGTGGTCGCATGCCGATAGCTGAAGCGACCGGTAAGAAATGATTGACACGGAGTGCACACACCTACGCCTAGACAAGGTTGAGAACAAGTCTCACTCGTTTGAAGCTGGAAAGCTTTATAAGATACACTTGGTCTAGTCAGGATACAACTTCTTCAATAGGAGGGGATGATCGGAACTCCAATTGCGAGTCCGACTTTCAAATTTGTGGTCTAGAAACGAGGTTGCTGAACCCATGTCATCGTCAGAATCTGGCCCTCCCAAAGAAGTTCAACCCAAGACGGATCAGTCGCCTCCAACCGATTCGATGACTTCAATCTCTGCTAAGACAATCAAATCGACGCGGGCGAGTAGAGCTTGGATGAGAATATTTCCATCGCTTATTATCTTGTCTGCACTTCTCATTTTCATCTTCCAGAATCTTGGCAGCGCCAAAATTACTTTTGTGACCTTGTCGGGAACGATGCCCTTGGCGCTAGCCCTTCTAGTGGCGGCGGCCCTTGGGGGTCTCCTAGTGTTGGTGTTGGGCTCGATTCGTATAGCACAGCTGCGAAAACTGGTCCACAGCCACAAGAATCCTGTCACTGACAACGATGACTCCAGGAAAGGATAGGCACGCGGTTTGTGCAATAAATCAGATAAGTACGATTTCTGTCTGGAGTTCTGTCTCCATCGTCAGGGGAATATACTGGGACTGAAAGGCGAAATCCCCATATTCGCTCTTCAGCGCCGCAGTCCTTGAGAGCAGCTGGCACCAATCGACATTCTTGTCTTGCTAGCAGTCGAAAGATCGCCGTACAAGTCTCAACACAAGTAGGCCTCCGAACATCTTCTCTCATTGAAACTCGTTTTAGCCGGGTAACAAGCACTTACTGAGATGGTTCCCCCGAGAACCTCCGAGAGAGCCAAGTTGAACTTTCGGGCTTCTATAAGGGAATATTCCATAAATGCTGTCACACATTTCTCAACGATCATCCGGCGCCAGCTCTCCAGGGAGAAATGCAATCCATTGTGCGATGCTTGACTTCACATAGTTACCGATATATCGTATGAACTCACTGGGGGGATAGCCGAGGTCGACGTTAGCCGGCGCGAGGCTTCTGTTATTAGTAAGGTTCCACACAATATGGCTTCCGCGCATACTATAAGGCCGCGTCGACCCAAACCTGGCACCTTGTTGACTAGATCCAAATCTGGACCCGGCCTGTTAATGGGTACACTCTCCCTCATCGTATTCTTTGGGGTTTGGCAGTTAAGTGGCAACTATGTGAAGCCGATCTACTTCTCAACTCCTACAAGAGTGCTGCACGCCCTGGGCTCGATGTTGTCAAAAGGTGAACTCCTGCCGGCCATGTGGCAAACAGCTGTCATCGTAGTACTGGGTTTCGGTGCATCAGCAGTTGTCGGGATAGCGGCCGGCTTGGCGCTTGGACGGTCTATCAAGCTGCGTACCGCCATCTCGCCACTAATCAGCATGGCAATTGCGGCACCTTTCGTCGCGTTGCTTCCGCTGATGGAAATATGGTTCGGCCTGGGTCTTCTAGCCAGGGTCGCATTTACATTCATTCTCTGCATTTGGCTAGTCGTAATAAATACCTACATTGGCGTCGCGTCGCTGTCGGCGTCTTACAGGGAACTTGCCGAGTCGATGAGCTTGAGCAAGCGGGAGAGCATACGCTACATTATCCTCCCCGGTGCGTCACCGTATATTTTTGCGGGCCTACGAATTTCCGCAGCTCAAGCCATTGTAGGCGCGGTACTAGCTGGTCAAGAAGTCGGAGCCAGCGGCTTGGGAGGACTGGCAGGCAATTACGGATCCTTCTTCCAGACCTCACATCTGATAGTGACTATCGTGGCCTCCACGATCTTGGCGTTCATACTCTTTGGCCTCTTGCGTTTCTACCAGTCACTGCGCAGCCCCTGGATTCACGCAACTGGCCAAGGGTAATTGAGTTCCTAAGACGACAGGATTTTCCAACTACAAGGAGAACAATCGAAGTGACCCAAACCAATGACCGATCGCTTCTGGAAGTCAGGGGCGTGAGCAAGTATTTTTCTGACGCACGTCACAACCGCAGACTTGTACTCGATGATGTATCCCTGAAGGTACATAAGGGCGAGTTCGTCAGCATTCTCGGCAAAAGCGGTTGCGGAAAGACGACGTTACTGAGAATAATTGATGGCCTCATTGAATGGGATGACGGGGATGTTCTTCTCGAGGATCAGCCGGTCGGAAAAGCCCAACGGCAGCGCATGGCGTTTGTGTTCCAGGATTCGAACCTGCTTCCCTGGCGATCTGTGAAAAGAAATGTTGAACTCAATCTCGAATCGCTCAAAGAGCTTTCTCCCCAGGAGCGTTCCGATCGTGCCATGGAGGCGCTCCGGATGGTTGGCCTTGAAGACGCAGCCGATCATGCTCCATACCAACTCTCAGGAGGTATGCAGCAGCGGGTGGGAGTTGCTCGAGCCCTGGCGCGTCAACCTGCGGTGTTCCTTATGGATGAGCCCTTTGGCCACCTGGACAACTTTACCCGTGAAAGACTCCAGCAAGAAATTGGAGCCCTGATCGAGCGTTTGAACGCGACAGTCGTATTTGTCACGCATGACATTGATGAAGCGATCTTGCTCTCCGACAAGATCGTGCTCATGGAATCAGACCCGGGCCGTGTGTCAAAGGTGTTCGAGGTTGACCTTCCCCGCCCTAGATGGCGTTATAACGTTCGAGCTCATCCAGAAGCTATGCGACTTCGTGAAGAGATAGTCACAGACCTTCATCTGAAGATTGCAGACTGGGTCCAGCCGGAGGGGGCGATGGTCAATGGCAGTGAGTCTTGAAGAGGGATTCAGTGACTCGACCGAACTCCTGACAAAGGAGAGGGCTTCCTCAGGTTCTCGCCTTCGCATATCGCGGAAATACTCTGGCACGCTGTACCTCTTTGTATCTCTCCTCGTATTGTGGCAGATAATTGGCTCGTTCCTCGATCCGATCTACATTTCAAGTCCGACCCTCGTGGCGAGCAATCTTTGGGAAATGCTCTTCGGCAAGACCCAAATATGGCACGACATAGCTGTCTCGGCCTCTGAGATGTATATCGGCCTGGCCATCGCCCTCGTAATCGGCTCCGTCTTTGGATTGGCAATCGGCAGATCACGCGTCATACGTGGTTTTACCGCCCCTTACGTAGTTTTTCTCAATGCCACTCCCCTGGTCATAACGTTGCCGTTACTGGCAATTTGGCTTGGTGTGGACGAGAAGGCCAGAATCGTATTCATAGTGCTGCTAGCTACCTGGCCGATTCTTCTAAACGTTGCCGCAGGATGCCGTAATGTCAGCGGGCGATTCACCGAGCTGGGAAATTCGGCAGGACTTAGCAGGATTGACGTAATCCGGAAGATCATAATCCCAGGGGTGCTTCCATATTTCCTTACAGGGGCCCGCATTTCTGCAGGTCTGGTCGTCATTGGCATGGTCGTCTCCGAGATGGAGGTCAGTCTGGTGGGACTTGGCTACCTCCTTGCTTCGTATGCCTCTGGATTTCAGACCTCAAAGCTACTTGCCGTGTTCGTCATTTCGACCATCTTTGGTCTAATCAATGTCGGCATACTTTCTTTGGCGACTCGGCTATGGGCACCATGGGCTGTACTCGAGCGAAAGGAACGCTAATACGTCTCAATCGTCCATCTGAGCTACATCATCATCTCAGCTACAGGGAAGTTCTTCGTTACCGGCTTTCGGTTGCGGATACTCAATCGGCAAATCAAAAAGGAGTATTTTTGTGAGACCAGCTATAAAGGTCATCGGGTCGCTGCTTGGAGCAGGACTGATCATGACCGCGTGTGGTAGTTCCAGTTCTAACGCAAGTGCCACTGCCACAACTGCGGCCCAAGCTAACACCAACAGCGGAAGCAGCAGCGATTACGGCCTGAAGCTCAACGCGGACGGTACTCCAAACCTCAAGGGAGTGACCCTCCACCTCGGCATATCCGGCGGAAACCCTGTTCCGGGAGACACGACAAACTATGTCCTTTCGCAAATGTTGAAGAGCTGGGGAGCTAACGTAACTTACACCATCGGCGGTGGCCCAAGTATGCAGCTGGCAGTGGTCAGTGGACAGCTGGATGCTGCAGACGGACAATTCTCCAGCTCGCTTGACGCGGGACTGCAGATCATTGCACCAGCTATGACACACGTCGATGACGTACTCGTATCGAGCAAGTACACTTCAGTCAGCCAGCTAAAAGGCACAACAGTTGCCACCTCGTCCAACCTCGATCCAGGTAACTATCTAGGCGGTGTACTCTCAAAGGCCCAAGGTTGGGGTGCAAGTGGCATAAAGATGACCTTTACTGGCGCAGATTCCAGCACGGTTGACCAGCTCATATCCGGCAAATTGACCACAGCCTTCGTGGCGGCCGAAGACCTTGTCACGCTAAAGGCGCACGGCACGTTCAACGTGCTCAAGACCGCTGCCCAAATTTCCCCGGACTATGCAGACAGCTTCAACGCCGCCCTCCCATCATGGGTGGCGTCGCACCAATCAGATGTTTTGGCCATCGATCTAGCATGGTGGGCAGCCGCAAGAGTCTTCGACACCAATAAGACTGCTTGGGACAACTACGCCGAACAGTATACGAATAACGCAGCGACACCTGCGGCTGTCACGGCGCAACGTCAAGCCCTTGAGAAGTTCAATCCATGGCCCAACACTCCGGCCGATGCCAGCACAATTCTATCCAACCAGGTAATCCAGACCAACTACGCTGCAAACCTGGCAGCAGGACAGATGAAGGGCGCGGGCCTGAACAGATCTGCCTCATCGATGGCGGACTTGGGACCGTGGCAGTTGTCGGCAAAGATTGCAGCAAAGTACCCAAGCATTTACTAGGAACCGGGCAGTTTAGCGAGAGCGATCTCGTTCGAGTGACCACTCTTGAATGAACCAGTGTGCGGCGGCAACTTAGGTAAGTTGTCGCCGCACGCATAAAGCGTCCCATGTGCAAAGGTTGCCTAGTTCGGCCGACTGGGCCAAAGACCTTCAACATCGGCGCAGTAGAGGTTCACCCGAAGCAACCGAACACCATCCAGCCGACGCTAGCAACATCGCCAACGACCACGAGCGCCGAAGCGCCAATGCTCATGCGATCACGATTGCTTGCCACCTCTCTCTCATTCGCCTAGATCTCAAAGACATTGTCCGAATCGTCTTACGGTTCTAGCAGAAGATCAGCTCTTAAAATCCGCCGTAACAGTCCTGAGGAATGGAACCTTGCGAGACAGATATCCAGCCTTCCCACTCGCAGCGTGTCACCAGCCTCACAATTTCCCAATTCATTGGCCAGCAGCCATCGTCACATAGCTATGTTCCAGTGAGTCGAGATGCCATGAGAACAGCATCGAACCTTCCTCGTCGAAGACTTTGGAGCATGCCGCGAAGGTAAGTAAAGAGTGAGCTTCAGTGGTTACATCCCGATCGATTTCGATGAAGTGTTGCGCGCATGTCGTACGTGCTGCGTTAAAGCACCAGTTTACTTACATTTTTCGCATGGCTCTCGATAGCAGCGCTCTCACCAGCGCAAGGCCGTCACACCACCCGGAATGAACATGGTTTCAAGCTCAATTATTTTCTGAATGCGAGGTGGCGGTGTATACGATCCCGTAGCTCAACAACTTCTCAGCTTTGCGGCAAACAAGTAAAGACGAATTCTGAAGCCACTTTGAACCTGGCAACCTTCAACCCCTAGCTAGAGATCGCGAGCGACCTTCTGAGGAAGTAACAGATGAAACGTTGTAGGATTTTCGTATCGATCACCAAATTCTCCAGAATCCATTTTCAGGAGCTTTCGAAGATCAACGGTGGAACCAGAAGGCTCCTTAGGAGGGTCCAAATGCCGCTACCTGCGCCGCACCGAGCTGAGCGTGAGGCCCTGTGCGATCTCATGCTCGCCCTCGGCCCAGATGCTCCAACTCTATGCCAGGGATGGACCACAATCGACCTAGCCGCCCATCTGGTCATTCGAGAACGCAATCTGATAGCGGCCCCTGGCATCATCTTTGGTGGACCGTTCTCGGCGATCTTGCGCAGAGCCACCGAGCGAACCATAGAACGTCCATACCCTGAGCTAGTGGCAATGATACGATCAGGACCACCACAATGGCTACGCCCATTTGATCGAGCAATGAACCTGATGGAGTTCTACGTCCATCATGAGGACGTCCGCCGAGGAAGCGGCGACATGACGCCACGGCCGGAAAGCGAAACTGCAGAGTTGGAGGATGCTCTGTGGATACTCCTATGCCGCAGGGGCCGACTTCTGACCCGCTCCTTGGGACCTGTAGGCCTCAACCTCCGCCGATCGAACGAAGCGATTCGCGACGAACACCTAGTCCGCAAGGGAACACCCACTGCAACCATGTCTGGCTCATCAGGAGAACTGATCCTGTATCTGATGGGTCGTCGAGAAGCAGCGCACGTCAAGATTGACGGTTCACCCGAAGCAATCCGCGTTATGAGCACCGCCTCGTTCGGCATTTAGCCTGGCCGAGGCGGTCATCTACCTCTTTATTATCATGGACTTCTGCTACACCAGGCAAGGCATCTCGACAGCATCGAATCGACCGCATATTCTGCTTCAATGACAATCGGTGATCTCGGCTCAGTCGCGACAGCTTGTCAGATACCCCATTCACCTTCCCGCAACGTTTGCCACTCTGTGAGTGAAGCCCTTTGGTACGGACCGAGTGATTCCTGGCCCACCAGTGACTCCCCGTTAATGACGGGTTTGCCCACAACTCTGTCAAGTATCCAATCCGCCGCAACATCAGTACCGTTCATCCCATGGAGACAGTCCATTCCATCGCTGCCGTGGAACGCATTTTCGAATACCAAGAGCTCCTTAGGGCCCTTGAGATTGTTGCGATACAGCGCCCTTGCTTCGGGAATGCTTGTAAGCGGATCGAACTCCCCGATGCAAACGAGTGTCGGACAGTTGACCTCAATATCCGGAGACAGCTCGCTCGCCGCGATGAACTCATCAAGTTCCGCCCCTGCAAGACCGGTCATGTACCGCATGACCTTGTAAAATCGCGGAGGGGCTGAAAAAAGAAGCGAGTCAAGACTGCCAAAACATGCGTGCAGCAGTGCTACCCCTTTAATTCTTGGATCTGACGCCGCAAGCTCCAGCGCCCATCTCGTGCCCAAGCTACTTCCTATCACCCATGCACCGTCGCCATTCCAGTATCCATTGGCTTTCAGGAACTCCAAGGCCGTCTGAAGCGCCAAATTGTAATTGTCTCTGGTAAGCCGTATGCCATTTAGAGTCCGGGCTTCTCCTTGACCTGGACCATCCATAGCAAAAACCTTGAATCCTCTGGAGAGGAAAGGAGCGGCAAGAGGGCCGATGGAGGAGGTCTCCTTGGTGCCGTCCATTCCGGGAATATAGACAAGAAGAGGATCGCTCTCATGACGGAAATGCAACAAGGCTGGCAGCATCTGATCACCAAATGGAATAGCCAGCCTCATTACGCTATGTGATGCCAGTCCTATGACCGAGTCGAGACACTGCTGAGCCGTCTCCATCAACGCCTTCTTCAAGGGAATCTCGGTGAATATGTTGTGCTGAGCCTCTATCAAGCTGCGCAACGAGAGCTCATAAAGCTTGATTGCCGTCTGACGATGACCAGCGGCAGCAGCTGTATCGGCCATCACCTTCTGCTGCTTTCCCGAAATGCCGAGAACCTTAGGTATCATCGACTCCGACTTGGCCGCTTCCGGATACCTACGGCGGCCGTTTTCCGCATTCACTGAAGTGCCGCTGCTTCGGATCAGCCAATCCTGAACCCATTGCTGGGAAAAGTCCCTTTGCATCTAGATCCTCCTTTAGATTTCACGGCTCATCCCTGGTTGGCGACGACAGAGGTGCCGTACTCCCCGGAGACAATCTTGAAAGAGGTTCCGGTCCACTCGCCTATCCACACATCATTCCCATTCGTACCCACGTGGTTGGAGACGCTCATGTTGTAGAGTCCGAAGGACTCCGGAACGCCCTTGACCTTGGTCTCAAGGTAGTTCTTCAACTGGGGGGCCGTGGCATTCACTCCAAGAGCGCGCAGTGCACGCACCATCAGGAGAAACGCGTCGACGGGAAGCCCCCAACCGGTATTGGGCTCGGCACCCGCAGCCTTTACGACACCGTCGAACTGCGTCATGAACGAACGCATCGCAGCTGGAAGTGCCTGCGGAGAAAAGTAAAGGGGTCCAAGAGGCATGTAAAGGTGGGTAGGAATAACCGATGAGAAGTTCTTAAGTGCTGATTGCAGCGCATTTCCCGAGGTGGCAAAGGTAGGGATATTCTGCATTCCGAGTGACTTCATGCCCCTGAGCACCGTGCCGAACGGGGTGCCTGTTGTCGACACGAAGATGGCCTGTGGATTGGCCGCCTTGATCACGGAAAGCTGTGGTGTAACGCTCACCGCATTTGGCTGGTAGGTCTGATGCGCCACAACGGTTACACCTGCAGCGGTCGGATTCTTCAGTCCTGCTTCCAGGTCGTTGTAGCCGGCAAGTCCACTGGCATCAACCGTGTTGATTATCGCAATTCTGGATAAGCTACTAACTTTCATGAAATTTGCAATAGCGGCTTCCAAGTAGGTGGTGGAAATTCCAGCGGCAAAGACGTAGCTTCCTGCTGCTGGATGCGCGACCGGCGACAGATCGTAGATGACTGGCCCCTGCGAACCCGCCAACGCATCAACAGCGTTATCGGCCGAGCTTATACTGCCGTTAAGTATAAATGGCACCCCGGAATGAATCAAGGAAGTCGCCTCAGCCACAGCAGTTGAAGGCGTGCTTTGATTATCTGCGATATCCACCTTGATGGGGTGGCCATCAATACCCCCCTGTGAATTCTCATAAGCGGCAAACGTCGTTAGAGCCTGTTTTGCGGCACTTCCAAGCGTCGCACCAGCTCCTGTGAGGGAAAGGATAGCGTGAACAGTGTATGGCGAAGCTGGAGCTGAAGTCGTGGTTACTGAGGTTTTTGCAGCTGAGGAGCTTCCGCATGCCGCCATTATGAGTGCGCTTGAGATCAGGAGAGCGGATGAACGAAACCGCCATTCGCGTGAAAGCGAAAGCCCAGTACGAATAGACATAGACAACCCCCCGGGTGAATACGCAATTGGACACTTCGGTACAAGGCCATACCCTTTTTCAACCCCCGCAGCATGGCTGCACCATGTGTATCAGGTTCATTTGCCCAGATGAACCAACCGCCGCAAAGGTTTTCGTCATCCGAACAAACGACCCTGTCGAGAAGTATAACTCTGGGCTGCAAGAGATGCTGGGCAAGTCAAATTTTTTCAGTGGCGTCGGAATTCTGAGACCCTGAGCTTTGCTGCCACGCCGGTGTGCCACCCGTAGTGCGCTGAATAGGCAGCAAGCCACGCCTAACTCGAGAATCCAGGTCCGAGCTCGGTGGGCCAGGAGAAATCGAACCGTAAGCGAAGGGAAAGTCCAGGGATAGTCAGCCGCCGAACTTCGCGTTTTGATAGTCTTGAGCGAAACCTTCAACACATCTCAACAGGGAGAGCGGACAAGGACATGAGCAATGACAAGCACGTCTATTCCCCGATTCGACGTATCGTGGCAGGACACGACGAGTCAGGCAAATCGGTTGTCATCTCCGATGGCGAGGCGACAAACTTTCGGCAGCACGGAGAGCGAAGATCGACTCTCATGTGGGCAACCAAGGAGACACCGGCAAACTTCCTGGACATAGAGGACGCAGGACAGTGGAATCTTGGCACTCCGCCTCCACCGGAAGGGACACGCTTTTGCATCATAGAGAGCGCACCCGGCGCAACGTATCCCGCGATGCACAGAACCGACACGATAGATTACGTAATCTGCCTGAAAGGCGAGATTGCCATGGATTTGGACGACTCCACAGTGCTCATGAAAGCCGGCGATGTGCTGATTCAGCTCGGAACCAATCATGGATGGCGCAATGAGAGCGACGAACCGGCTTTCGTAGCTTTCGTCCTAGTGGACGGGAAGCCGAAATTCGATCCTAGACTCCCACCCCCGAGGGTCTGAGGTTCACCTTGGATAGGTTTGTCTCGACGCAGTGAACGAACAGACCTGGGTGATTTCTAGAAAAGGAATGAGAACCTGGTAAGGACACTCAAACTCAATGGGCAGTCAAGCTTGCCTGTTCACATCGATGAGCACCTTGCCAATGGCATGGTTTTCCACCGCCGCATGAGCTTCGGCCGTCTGCTCCAGAGAGTAGTGATGGAGCGGAAGTCCGGCATCAGCCCCAACCCGAAGAGCCCCGTCCATGAGCGCAGCTTGGACATCTGACACCGCCAGAGCCTTCGCTTCAGCCGGAACGCTATAGACCATCACGAACTGATACCTGAGATTCTGCCCCATGGAGGCCCGGATCGGAACGGAAAGCGCGTCGTCGTCGCTTGCGTAGATTGCCACGACCGAGTTCTGCCCAAGTACCGCCTGGTTGAGAGTAGCATTGGCGCGCGGTGCTACCTCCACCACGATATCTACGCCCTTTGCAGCTATAGACCGTATAACCTTGGCAGGATTTTCACGTCTGTAATCGACAACGTGATGAGCTCCGGCAGCTAGCGCCAAAGCCTCCTTCTCTTTGGAACTTACCGAGCTTATCACCTCCGCTCCTGCCCATCTTGCCAACTGTATTGCGGCATGTCCGACCGCGCCCGCACCTCCGGCAACCAGCACAGTCAAACCGTTCAGAACGCCTGGACTCAGTCCCTTGACACCATCATGAACGGTGAGGCACCGGTGTGCGGTCAAAGCTGGGATGCCAAGACTAGCTCCCAGGTCCCAGTCTGCAAAGTCCGGAAGCGGAACTGCGTGAGATTGCGGAAGGACGATCACTTCCTGGGCTGTTCCATTGGCTCGCTGATAGGCCGACTCCCAGATCCATACCCTCTGACCGATCCGGGAGGGGTCTACACCTTCGCCGACAGCAATTATCGTCCCCGCCCCATCCTGATTGGGAACAATCTCCTCGAACATGAGCCGCTCTCCCGGTTTGGCCCCCTTTCGCGATTTCCAATCGGTCGGATTGACACCGGAAACTGCCACACGAATTAGAACCTCACCGGGCGAGGCAACTGGCTCAGGCCGTTCCACCAACTGAAGTACATCGGTTTCACCACTCTGGCGATAAATGATGGCGCGCATAGTTCATCCTGCTCATTAGGTTGGAATTTGGGACCTCACCCAAATTTACCTACATCTAACTCCGAAATCTCCACAATGGCAAGAACTATCTCAATCGCTTTGCACTGGGTTGAGGCTAAAGGTGAACCTGGCGAATGCGTCGCAGCGCTGCCGTCCTGCGAATGTTTCACGCAAAGGCTTTAGACTTTCCTTACCTGAGAGCTGCCCGGTTGAAAAACGCCCTCGCCTGGATAGAGTATCTCATCAGCAACGCTGGTCCCAATCAGTAACACCCTCGTGGAAAAGATATTTTGTTCGCTTTTTAAAATTCATGGACGGACTTGGCAAGATATCCATATACCCTGGGTGGTATGTGTACGGCTATTACGTGTAACAGATGCAATCGTCCAACCTGGGTGGGCTGTGGCGCCCACGTAGAGCAAGTCTTAGGGCATGTTCCAGAAGCGGAGCGTTGTCAATGCGAGGGCATCACCCCTCGAAGCAAACCAAAACGGTGGTTCTCACGCTGATAAATCGAGAGTTGCCGGCAACCCTCGATCTTGAACCGGCCAACAGCTGACTGAAAGACCAGTTGGCTGGCCGGGACGGACTTTTCTAATCAGAGAAAAGCTTTGTTGCCATGGCCTGTGCATGGCCATCATCGACATCTTCTCCAAATAGCCCCGGAACGGATCAGGGTTGCCTTGACGTCGGGTGCTACTGATGGCAGGCTTATTCCTCTTTCCGCAGTTCCTGCGCAATCGATTTCTCCAAAGCCTCGTAACCTGAGCAAGCTTTTGCTATCCGCGGCCATCCGTGACGGCCGTTCCTCCTGAGCGCCTCTTTCGATGAGCCGGCAGAGACCACCCATTGCCGAGTGGGTCTTTGGGTTGCTGATACGCGGGTCGATATCGCAATGCCGACATCTTGCTAGCTGCGTAAGGCTATATAGAGCAAAATTGCGGCTTGTGACTTTTGGGTGGTGGATAGATCCCGTGATTTTTCTGTCGTAAGATTGCGTCTGAAAAACCTATAGAGCGACTTACTAAATCGACCGAGAAGTTGAGTGCCAGAGTTGTTTTGAATCATCAATAGGCATTGCGCACTTCCCGGCGATGAAACTTCAATCTCAAAATCATCACTGGAGGTCATCCATGAATAGATTCGTTCGCTACCTAGGAAGGATTGCGGCCGCTGTCGCAGTAGCGGGTGCCGTGGTTTTCGCATCCGCTACCGGTTCAGCTTTCGCAGACACAATACCGGTTATTCAGTCGGTATCGGTTGCTGGGAGTGTCAGCAATCCCTCCATCACTATCAATGGGCAGGGATTTGGTACTATCCCGGCCAATACCGGCCAGCCGACTCCCTATACCGGCCTGGACTATGGCAGCCAGCTGGGACTTAGCGACCTGAGTGCAGGTTGGAACGCTGGTCAGACTGACAACGGCGTCGGGATAACGGTCAGCAACTACACCAGCTCCACCATCGAGTTCGGACTTGGCTCCTACTATTCGGCCGGAGGGTTCACCCTAGCAACGGGCGACCAGTTCGAGGTGCTTGTCAAAGGTGTCACCTGCACCGGAACAGTTGGCTATCCCACGACCGTTGCTTGCACTTCAGATACCACAACCATTAGCTCGAGCTCTCTAACATCTGCCTTTGGTCAAGATCTGACCCTTACTGCCACAGTCAGTGGAACCGGATCGACCACCAGCATACCCAGTGGAAGCGTCTCTTTTTACGACGGAACCACGAACCTAGGGAGCGCGGCCCTCGACGCTAGCGGTTCGGCGAACCTTCAAATAGATTCGCTCTCGGTGGGATCTCACAACATCAAAGCCATCTACAGTGGGGACAGCATATTTCTGCCAAGCACGAGCACCGTCCTTACGCAGGTTGTGAACAAGGCTGCAACTTCGACATCGCTCACATCCAACTCCGCAAATGTCACAGACGGTCAGCCGGTGACTCTTGCTGCAACCATTACCGTAACGCCTCCTGGGACATCGGCGGTTGCCCCTCCCACCGGGACAGTAACGTTTACGGACGGGGGAACGGCGCTGGGCATGGGAACTGTCAGCACCGCCACTGGAGTCACGTCGGCCAGCATCACGACAATGCTTCCACCGGGCACAGGTCAAACCATTGCAGCAAGCTATGGGGGTGACGGGAACTTCACCGGCAGCACTGGAACCTTGGCAGAGAGTGTGACTTACAAGTTCGGCGGCTTTTTGCCGCCAGCCTCTCTTGGCAAAATGGCTCAGCTGAATCAAACGATTCCCCTCAAATTCGTGCTCTACGACTTCGGGGGTGCTGTTGTTCAGAATGCGGAGGCACACTTGCTCGTGAACGGTAATCCTGCCGTTCCCCAAGGGAGTGCAAACTCCAATGACAGCTTCAGCTTCGTCAATGGTCACTATCAGTACCAGCTGAAGCTCCGCAATCAGGGCATATCAGCAGATAGCATCGTGCATCTGACCGTGGTCCTAAATGATGGAAGCACTCATAGTCTTACGATAACCGTTCGATAGGCATATCCGGAGGTGGTCGTCGCACGACACCGGCGGCCACCTCCCCCGAATGGAGGAATTCAAATCAGGCCTTCCTGCCTTGCCTCTATCTTTTCAACCAATCGATTCGTCCACTAATGGAAATCGCTTTCTATGGCGGAGCGGCCAGGGAGTATTTCGCAGCCTCCAAGGTTGAAAAGACCACTACAGGTCAGTTAGGGCTCTTGTTTGACAGTCCTTCGCATCCTGAATCCCACCGCTACTGCAACGGCGCAAACTAGCATCAGCATTCCGGCGACGTCCAGCGCGACGCTCAGACCACTGTGAAATGCCTCGTAAGCTGCGTTGACAACCTTGAGAACCAGCGGACCGTAGGCCTTCTCGATTTGAGCGACGCTTCCGGATCCACCGGTAGGCATGCTTCCTGTTTCCACGGCCGAGATGACAACCTCGCGGAAATTTGCTGGAACACCGAGTGCGATCAGTCGCTGATTCAGGCTGTTGGTCAGTTCGCCGTTCAGCAAAGAGCCCAGAACTGAGACGCTTACTATAACGCCTAGAGCGCGTGCCGTGTTTGTGGTGGCTGCGGCCATCCCTGAATGCCTTGCCGGAATCACCCCTAGAGCGATTGAGGTCACAGGAACGACTGTGATGCCAAATCCCAAACCTGCCAACGTCAGCGCGGAGGTTAGCAAAGGGACCTCGACAGCTGCGCCAAGAGCTACATCCGCCACCAACACGCCAACTCCTGCTGCTATCGCGCCAAGCGTCATGGGTACTCTCGGTCCGCTGGCCGCCACCCAACGCCCTGCAAAAAGCGATGCCAGAACCATGCCCGCCGTCATCGGGAGAAAGATGAGGGCAATTCTATAGCCGGAATAACCCTGGACAAGCTGGAGATAGAGTGCGGTGAAAAAGAACACTGCAATGATCGCAAAATAAACTGAAAAGGCTGTCACGAGAGACACGAAATAACTCGGAATCCGAAGATACCTAAGATTTATTAGAGGGTCATCGGCCCTGATCTCGATGACCAGAAAGAGGGCGGCCGCCAAAACTCCAACAACAAAGAGACCCACCACCACCGGCGATGCATAACCGCGACCCTCCCCTTCGATCACGGCCGTGACGAGAAGAGCGAGGGAAATCGCGCCTAGAATCGCACCTCGCACGTCGAGCCTGCTTGCCTCCAGATCAAAGCTCTCAGGGAGGGTAACTAGGGACATTACCGTCACAATAAGGCCAGCGGCGACGTTGAACCAGAAGATCGCCCTGAATCCTCCGATGCCGGTCAGTACTCCACCAAAGACCGGCCCCATGGCAATTGCCAAGCCTGCCACCGCAGCCCAGACACCCAAAGCTCGAGCTCGACGTGACTCCTCGGGATAAAGCTGACGCATCATTGAAAGTGTTCCAGGTTCAGAGGCAGCCGCTCCAAGGCCCATGACGGCCCTTCCGACTATCAGCATGGTTGCATTGACAGCGACGGCAGACACGATGGAGCCAGCAACAAAAACACCCATGCCCATGACCAGAATCCTGCGTCTGCCGAAACGATCACCCATGTTCCCAAATGCGAGCATCAGGGCAGCGAAAACCAGCGCGTACCCCCCCACGACCCACTGCAGCTGGGCGACACCGGCGTGAAGCGTCGACTGGATGCTGGCCAGAGCTACTGCCACAATCGTGGTATCCAGGAAGGTGAGAAAAAGCACCAGCGTCAGAACAGTCAGGGAACGGCTGGACTGTTGACCCCGCGTCATGGGTTTCCCAATGAGAGACCCCTCATTGTCTTGAGCGACTGCCCGGCTTAACCGGCGGTGGTTGAAGTTGCGCTCGAACATGCCGGGACGCTCTGCCCCTCCAATGCAAGCAGTGCGCAGAAGCTGGCGTCACCCACCAACCAGGATCCGTTAACCTTCACTGCAGCGCCGGTCTGATTTTGGAGTGCCGGCTTACCGCCCAGATCGATCGAATAGGTCACGGTTGCCGAAGTCGGGCTGTTTATCACTACATTGCTAACCGTAGCCGAAGAGGTCTTCGAAATAGCCAGCCCGGCTGCCTCATTTATAATCTGGGAAAACTCCTGGCCGTTTTGCAGAAGCTTTATCTTGTCTGCAGCCGAGGTGCTGCCGGCGAAGAAGCTTGTCCAGGCCTGCTTTACCGCCGATACGTCGGATGATGAGTTAGAGGAACTGCTCCCGCAGGCAGAAATGCCAATTGCCAGAACGAGCAAAGCTGAGGCACCGAGACTGGCACTCCTTGACGACTGAACCCTCATGACCGTCACCTCCACAGCTATCAAGCAACTCTTGAATAACATTTGTATAATACAACTAAACAACGTACGCCGACAGTACTTCTGAATTTTTCATGAGAAGAGTCCAGATTGATCCGACAGCTTCCCCTTTGATCCCGTCATCCGGACTGTGTCCGGCCAGATAAGATCCTGGATAACCCGCTGATATGCCCAAAACGTCAGATGATGCATCTCAAGACGTACCAACAACTCACCAAAGGCCAGCCTGAAGTCAGCACCAGGGCTACTGCGATTGCACCAATCACATCATCCGTATGTATTTCCAAGGGGCTGCTTGAATGATAGCTTTCCCTCAAACCTGCCCCCAGAGCACTCCAGAGCTCCTTTTCGCTGCCATGGCTTAGCGCACAATCAGACCGTTTGATCTCAGCATATTTGATCCGTCGTGTCAGGATTGGGTCCATTCCGGCGGCCTGCGAAGCCGTCAGCATGGCTGGCAGGCAACCCCACTTTCTGGGTACCCGGCGCCCAGCCGACCGATGTAGCTCGCCTTGTAAAGCAGATAGTTAGCAGCCCAGCTTCAACCATGCTAGGTTGGAGCCGCTATATTTGTTCGACTCCGACCAGCTCGAATAAATTGCATCCTTGAATCAGGGGCTAGCTGTTCAAACAGACTCCGCGAAGCCGACTCCGATTCGACGAACTGCAAAGTTGGCGGACGGCTCGCAAGAACCTGAATGCAGCTCGATTGAAAGAGTCGCGGATGCAGAGCTTGCGGCCCATGAGCAATTAAGTGAGGAGATGAGCTTTTAAAGATGCCGGCAAAGCATGTATTGGACGCACAGCCTGACCGCAGTCTGGCTCCAGCCTTC
>JAJZIP010000167.1 GCA_021810525.1 Actinomycetes bacterium
TGCACCGTCGAGCTGGGCCGCTCGATCGAGAATGAGCTCGGCGATGAAAATGTCGAAGTCGGCAAAGTGCCTGTGCATAACGCCTTTCGCGACTCCCGCTTCTGTGGTGACAGCTCGACTAGTCAGTCCGCTCACGCCATCATGAGCAAGCACGCGTTCGGCGGCGTCAAACAACAACTCTCGGGGGTTGGGGAGGTGGACTCCGGTTGGCAGCGCAACTCCTCTCGTCTTGGCTTATAAATGGGCGCATGACCACTATAGTGGGCGCATGACCACTATACCGCCAGACCCCCAGCAGCTTTCGCCCTGGGAGTCGCATCACGCTCGACAGATCGCGGAATCATTCGGGAGCGAAGCCGAATGCTACGAGCGAACGCGCCCGACATATCCGAAAGACATGGTCAACGCCATCCTCGCCGCGAGCCCAGGACGCGGCGTCCTCGACGTCGGGATCGGCACCGGCATCTCTGCGCGACCTTTCCAGCACGAGGGGTGCCACGTACTCGGCGTAGATCCCGATGAGCGTATGGCTGAGTATGCCCGCCAAAGTGGCCTCGAGGTCGAGATCGCGAAGTTCGAGGAGTGGGACGCCGCAGGGCGAACCTTCGACATCGTGATTGCCGGACAGAGCTGGCACTGGGTCGACCCCGTCCTCGGTGCGTTCAAGACGGCCAAGGTTCTTCGTCCTGGTGGTCGTATCGCGCTGTTCTGGAACGCCGGGTCGTTCCCGCCGGACTTGGCTTCGGGTTTCTCCGCCGTCTACGGGCGCGTCCTCCCTGGGTTCCCGTTCTTCCGGAACAGCACTCCCGGCGGCACGACGGCCTACACGCCGCTGTCCGACAACGCGATCGACGGCATTAGGCAGACCGGGGCCTTTGGCGAGCCGGAGTTATGGCAGTTTGACTGGGAGCGGCCCTACACGCGAAACCAATGGTTGGAGCAAGTGCCGACCTTCGGTGGTCACCCTCAGGTTCCGCCGGACAAGCTTGTGGAGTTGCTCGTAGGAATCGGAGAAGCGATTGACGCGGCAGGTGGCAGCTTCACCATGGGCTACACCGCTATGGTGGTTACCGCAACGCGGCTCGGCGCGAGCTAACTTCAATACCTCTCGAGGGGAGCAAGCCGGTGACACACCTGATACTCGTTAGCCTCACTAACAGGTATTTGTCCCATCGGTAGCCACAGCGCTCGAACCGACCGATAGGACAGGCCGAATGGGCCACTCTCCTTGGCCGTTGTCCAATTTCTCTTCGTCGCTGGACCCTTGCGGTCCTAGCCGAGATGGCAGACAGCGGCCGCTACCAAGACCTCTGTGACGTGCTCAACGGCATCGCTAACAAAGTGTTGACGAGACGTTGCAACGGGTTGATCACTTGGCAACTCGAAGCGAAGCACGTCGAGACCGCCACTCTTTACGAGCTGACCGACCTGGGCCGGTCGCTTGGTGAGGAACTGGCGGCGTTCGGCCGTAGGGGTAAGGTGAACCGGGCTCACGTAGAGTCAGTTCGCCAACGATACCAACGGCAGACTGGAGGCTAACTCCGGTGCCTTCACGAACCCAGAGGTGAACTCATGCGGAAACGTGCGGATTCATGCTTGAGAAAAGGTCTTGCTGAGTTTGGCGGGAATCGGTGGAGGTATTCATATCCACCCTAGGAAATCATCCAGTTTGTGAGATTCCACTCAGGCTCGGTTGGAACATTGTGATTCGCTCTCAGAGATTCGCAGTATCAGAGTTGATCGAGACAAGAACGAGACCGCAACCTACACGAGAGATAAAGGCAGGACATACATGACTTCCGAGAAGAACTCAAGCGCAGGGCCACGAGGCTGCCTCAAGTTCAGGTAGCCAAGCAAATCGTCCCGATCACGGGAGTCAACGCTTATCGTGCCCCTCGAATGTACGATCGAGTACCAAGAACTTGAGGTCAGCGGCAGACCATGGGCAAAAGCCCAGAAGCCGCGGCGGTAAACCATCTCGGTTTCGTAAAGTCCCTTAACCGCATCCCGCGCGTTTTCGCTGATAGCCATTGCACCCATGCCGACCTCGCCACTATGAGGAGCTTGCGATGCTGGGTGACAGGGTAATCGTCTTTTGGGGTGATTATCCGCTGGAGAACTTGCAGCCGGCGAGGTGAGCTGAGAGTAGACCCGAGGCTTTGCAATCTTGATTTGGCAGCTAGCAAGAGCTTTGCCAGCGGGCTGCCTCCGTCCCCTGGTGCATACTGTTGGTGGTGACTACTGGGCCGCGTATCCACCGTCGATCAGGTGGTAGCTTCCCGAGATGAATGACGCAGCATCGGAGGCGAGAAATACAACTAGCGCTGCCACTTCTTCAGGTTCGCCAAGGCGCCCAAGGGCATGCTTCTCCGCCAGGAAGTTCTGAGTTGCCTCGTCGAGACTGGCATCAACCAAAGGTGTGTGAATGAAGCCGGGTCCTACTGCGTTGACCCTCACCTTCTGAGCGCCATATTCGAGTGCGGCATTCCTGGTCATGCCCACCAAGCCATGCTTTGCACTCACGTAGGCTGATGACATGGCAATGCCTACGCTAGCGAGAACGGAAGCCATATTGATGATGGAGCCGCCTCCGTTGGACGCGATCACGGGAAGCTGGTACTTCAGTCCGTAGAATACCGAGTTGAGGTTCACCTCTATGACCTTACGCCAGCCTTCGATCGTGTAATCGCCGATCGTAGCGGACTCCCCTCCAATGCCGGCGTTGTTGACCGCAATTCGAAGTGGAGCCATGGCATTAGCAGCAGCAACGGCGTCTTCGCAAAATCTCGGATCGGTGACGTCACCGATTAGCTTCTCAGCCTTGCCTCCCGACTCGCGGATTTCGTCTGTTACCTTCTGCGCTGTCTCTTCGTGCATTTCCGTGACAAGCACAGATGCTCCATTGGCTGCGAGAAGGTGAGCCACAGCTCGTCCGATGCCCGAGCCAGCGCCGGTGACAATTGCAGAGCGATTCGATACGTCGTATTTTGCCATCGCTGCCTCCAGTCGTTGTTGCGGTGCTGATGATGCCAAGAACTGCAGGATCTTAGCCTGCATGCATCTTAACTTTTGAACCAATCCTATGATCACGGACTTGACGTAATCAAGGTCAATTTGAATTCTGAGCAATCACTTTGGAAACCTACAGGGCTCTTCTAGCGCACAACTAGCGTTTTTTGGAGATGATGAATTCAATCACACATCCACGTCAACAGGACCAGGAAACTGGACCTGGCGAGCAAAAGTTTGATCGCCGCCGTTTCCCTAAGGGGTCGTTTCTTGTCGGAGCCTTGGCGCTGCCCGGTGGCGGGGGCTACACCATAGAGGCACGTTTGACCGCGCATTCGACCTGAAATGATACGGCATGGTCTTTCGCGTCTGAACCGAATTTCCACCCTGCAACAGTTGGGATTACCAGATCGGCTGGAACGGCTCCAGGACTAATATTTCTGCCTCTTCAAGTGGCCCGTGCAGATTGGACCGCTGATTTGTGATGACAGCGGGGACCCGGTCTGGTTCCACCAAGTTTCCGGAGGAAAGGTAGTCACGAATTTCCGAGTCGCGCAATATAGCGTGCAGCTCTTGACCAGCTCTAACGTGTTCATGGGAGGGAGATCGTCGCCGTATCTAAGCGAGTACCCCAGATGGAAGTCTTCTGCCCAGTGGCAAGCTTCCATCTGGGGTACAGTCCTACCGCGCATTCAGATACCCATGGATCGGGCAGCCGAATACTCAGCCCGCCGTGGCCGTCTCCTCTCAGAATGACGGAACGGTCGATATCGCCGAAAGCTGAAATGGCGCCACCCAGATATCCAGTTGGGAGCTCTTAGCAGGATCAAAGATGTCGTCTGCGAACCCCTGGGGCCATGTACCTAGAAACGGTTTTGAGACTGTAGCGGAATCGGTGAAGCCCCCAGTTGGGACTTTGTTCGTCGCGGTAGCAGCGCTGGACTCTTCTGGTCGAGAACTGGGGCGTTCCAGATTCGTGAGCGCTTAGATTGTCTCCAACCACGAACTCCTGTCCCAACCCGAATGGTACTTGATCTTGCGGCCATTTAAGATTGGTATCACTTCGATCAAGAAGGGCACCAACTCCGCTTTGGCTTCTTTGCCGAGTTGGTTTTGCCAGAGTCAAACTAGATAAATATTGTCGGTATCCGACACTGTGCCCATCGCTTCCTGCGGAACTAGGCGCTGCATGGTCTGATAATTTTGGATTGCCTTCAGTTGGAATCCCAAAGCCGCAGTTGAGAAGGTGCCGCGACAAATCGAAGTTGCGGAAATTTGGCACTGGCTCATTTCTCGTTGCTGTCAAGAATCCATATGCGCAGCACACCTCAGCTTGGAGCGACTCGGAACCGAAGTCGACGATCGCTGAAGAACGGAGGATGGACGATGTTGTGGGTCGCTCTTACGTCGAAGAAAGAAATTGCTCGGCGTTGACTGCCGTTTCTACGCGTCGTAAGCGTTCCAAAACGGCTTGCGGAAACCGAAGTCCCGTCTTCTTGCGCACATTCGGGTTAGCGAGGTGCCTCGACAAGCGAGTTCGCGTTCTTCGAAGAAGAAGTACGTGACCTTTCGAGCGCACCAGGATCGCAGGCCATTAGTCAGACATATCGCCTACAAATGAACACGGAGGTCTTTATCGATCTGGCAACGACGATCGACCTGTTTTCAAAAGCAGTGGCTAACTGGGTGATCGATGGCAGCATTTACATTGACATCTAACAAGAGCACTAGAGATAACCCAAAGACGCATTGCAGCAACCTATGGTGCAGCAGTTTTCCATTCGGACGGTCAGGCAGAGCCAAGATATCCTGCCTTGCGACAAACGGTACCACAAACAATATACCTGGATTTTCCCAGGCCATTTGGTGCTTTTCAATATCACTGCATCCACGCTCCTGCTCAAGTGCGGATAAAGGGACTAGGTTTATACTATGAATCCCATTGCGGGTCAAGTCATCCCCTTTCTAGAAAGTTCGGCAAAACGCTGCCAACTACATCTTTCCTTGACGGATCAGCTGCCTTGGGCGAAGACAACTAAGGAATCCAGGTCATATTGAACCCAGCATTTCCGAACCAGACGGTCCTACAACGGATTAGTAACGCAAATGGCCCTCCAACCAAAGGATGTCTTGACACGGTTTCCACTGAGCAAAAAAGGTGAGAACTAGCCCATTCACGACACAGCTGCAGTTCGCCACGACAAGAACGGTCTTGTGCAGGGCTCTATCCGAATGTTCATACAACGACTTAACCGACAGGGTGACGGGGTCACGAAAACCACGACCTACGCGGTATCGCATTCCTGGGACCATCTCCGATTGCGACTCTCCAATATCTTGGACTTTCGGGCTTGCTACGGAGTCCTTCGTAGTATCACCGCCAACCACCAGTAGGCCCAGCCGATGAGAGACACACAAGATTTTCCGGAATCCCTGAGGAATGTGGTTTCTGAACAGAACAGCCCAATCGCTGCTCCGGCTATCGCTCTGTTGAGCACATATCCCCCAACGCAGTGTGGACTTGCGACATTCACCTCTGCGCTGTATGAACAGCTGAGCAAATTATCCGGTCACGTTGGAATCGTAAGGGTGCTTGACGATTCCGAAGACAGGCAAAACGGGCCGGAAGTCATTGCACATTTGATCAATGGATCAGAGATCAGCTCCGACGCTGTCGTGCGCTGCTTGAACCTCCATGATGTTGTGATCATACAACACGAATATGGAATCTACGGGGGTCCGGATGGCGAAGACATTCTGCACATCGTCGAGGCCCTCACCGTGCCATCTGCTTTGGTTCCACATACCGTCCTATCGGATCCAACCCCTAGGCAACGTCATATTCTTGAAAGACTTGTCAGTGCCTGTGACCTGATCGTGACAATGACTGAGACTGCAAGGCTGCGTCTAATTGAGAACTATGACGTTGATCCGGCACAAATCACCGTAATACCGCATGGGGCCATCGACCACCGTGCCTTCCAGGACCCGAACCACGCCACTCAGGACCGTTCTGGCTTCGTCAGTGCCCGCCCGGTCATCCTCACCTGGGGACTGCTTGGTCCGGGTAAGGGCATTGAGTGGGCGATCGATGCCATGCCAAGTCTGCGTGATCTGAAGCCCCGCTATCTTGTGATTGGCAAAACTCACCCTAAGGTGCTTGAGCGTCACGGCGAGGAGTATCGGGTTAGCCTCGCTGCCCGTGTTGACAAAAATCAGGTCGCTGACATTGTGGACATCGACCCCAGCTATCTCGAACTCCCGGAGTTGGCCAGACTGGTCGAGGGCGCGGACGTAGTACTGCTGCCATACGACTCTCCGGATCAGGTCACCTCTGGCGTACTGATTGAGGCCGTCGCTGCCGGTCGGCCTGTCGTTTCAACGGGTTTTCCACACGCGGTCGAACTGTTGAGTGGCGGCTCGGGCCTAATCGTTCCCCGGCAAGACCCAAATGCGATAGGGCTAGCACTGCGCCGAGTACTAACCGAACCTGGACTCGCCGAAGAAATGGCTGTTCGAGCGGCAATTGAGGCACCTGCCCTCCGGTGGGGCGCAGTTGCAAAGCGCTATCGGGCAGTCGCCGCACGCTTGGTCATTGATCGATTGGTTCCCTCATGATGTTCCCAAACCCCTCGTTCAGC
>JAJZIP010000168.1 GCA_021810525.1 Actinomycetes bacterium
CTCCACCTTCTGGCCCCGCCCTGTCTGCGAACGGGAGAACAGAGCGGCGAGAATCCCGTAGGCGCCGTATACCCCGGCCAAGTGGTCCGCTAGAGAGACTCCCATCGGCTCAGGCGAAGCCATATTGGTCAAGACGCTTAGAAGGCCGCTCATGGCTTGCCCCACCGTATCGTAGCCTGGCCTGTTCCGGTAAGGGCCAACGGAGCCGAACCCGCTGATCGAGCAGTAGATGATCCGGGGATTGCGGGCGGAAACGGCCTCGTAACCCCAGCCCCAGCGCTCCGTCTGGCCGTCGCGGAAGTTCTCGATGACAACGTCGGCGCCGTCCAAGAGCTTCAAAAGCAGATCCTTGCCACGGTCGCTTGCCACATCAAGTGCGAGGCTCGCCTTGTTCCGATTCAGTGAACGGAAGTTCGGGCTGTACCCGTCCGAGTGGCTCCAGCCACGGAACGGGTCGCCGCCATCGGGGTTTTCAACCTTGATCACTTGGGCGCCAAGATCGGACAGCATGACAGAGGCCATCGGCGCCGAAACATAGCGGCCGACTTCGATCACGCGCACTCCAGACAACGCTCCCATCTCGCCCCCTACTCCCGCTCGCCAGACAGCTCGAACAAGGGCAGGACGAGATCGTCGCTCAGCCTCTCATAGCGCAGCTTCACCGGCGCTCCGCATGTGAGTAAATCCTTCTCCTCCAACCCCACAAGCCTGCTCACCATCCGTGGGCCCTCGCTCAATTCGATCACCGCGACCACATAGGGCAAAAGCGAAGCGAACGCCTTGTGGTAGAGGCGCTGAAAGGTGACGAAGGAGAAGATCGAGCCACGGCCAGAGACCGGCTCCCACGAGTAGTTCATACTGGAACAGGCCGGACATGCGACGCTCGGGGGAAAGCGGAACTCCAGGCAATCGGAGCATCGCTGCAGTTTGAGCAACCCTTCTCTAGCTGAATCCCAGAACGGCTGCGTCTCTTCAGTTATCTGCGGCAACGGCGGCAAAAGCGCCTCGTCACCTGAATTCTTGCCTGCCAATTCAACCAACCCCCCTTCTTAAATCTCTGGTGCCTGCCCTCGAGCTGGGCTGGCAGTGTTTCACAAAAACTAGGAGCCGCTTGGCAGGGGAAAGAGCGCGTCCATCATCTTCTCCTTGTGGTAGTTGGGATCTCCAAGGAACTGGTAAAGGGTCCGAGAGGTTACCGTGTGAGGAACCAGCGGATGGTCCAAAGATGTCCCCGGTCCGGCAAAGACCATGTTGGCATAGTTGCAGACCTGGTAGTAGGCATCACTCGCCACGGCCTTCGCCTCATGCACCGCTGCCCTGTACTCCCTATTACTATCCACCCTCCAGAGAGCCTCATAGGTCAGCCACCTTGCCGCGTCCATGTGATTGGTCAGCTCGACCACGTGATCTTGGACACGCTGGAACCGGCCGATCGGCTGGCCGAAGACAACCCTCTCACTGGTGTAGTCGACGGTCATCTCAAAGACTCTCTGGCACGCGCCCGCCTTGTATGCGGAGAGAATCGGCAGCGTCACCTCTAGAGCAGTCTCTGCATCATCCCAGCAGCTCGGTGAGCGCGAGATGACGTCGTCTTCGCCGACCTCGACATTGTCGAACTCTACATCGTAAAGAGAGCTCAAAAAACCCTCCTTGGGAACGATCCGAACTCCCGGGAGGTGGAGGTCCACCGCCAAAAAGATGGTCCCTTGCGCTGACTTTGCCGCACAGAGCAACCGGTCTGCTGATGACGCGTCATGAACGAAGGGCTTCTTCCCCCTGAGCACCACCTTTGATCCAACTTCGGCGGCCGCCAAGCTCACATCGCTCTCGGCGAATCGGCGAGGTGCATCGCTGAACCCGACCGCCCATACGATCTCCCCTCTGCAGGTGGCAGGGATGAAACGCTCCTGCTGCTCATTGCTCGCAAGCTCTTCGATCAAACGAGGAGCGAGAATTGCGGTAGTAAAAAGCGGCCCCGGAACCGGCGACCTGCCGAGCTGCTCAAAGACAATCCCGGCATCCATGGTGGCGGAGCCGCCACCGCCGAGTGACTCCGAAGCGCACATCCCGATCCATCCGGTTTCAGCAGCTTGGCGGAAAAGCTCGGGCCGAAACGTCTCACCCGACTGGAACCACCGTGGCACCTCGGTCTCCGGCGCCTTCTGCTGCACGAACCTCGCCACTACATCTTGTAACATCAACTGCTCTTGTGAGAACCTGAGATCCATCTACTTCTTCTCCAATTCCGATCTAGCTAGAAGCCGCTTTGACAGAGACAACCCATCCATGGCTCAGATGGTCACCGGCGCAGACTCACGCTGGCGCCTTCCTAGGCCGAGCCTCCTAGCGAACTGGAGCCGATCGGTGTCAAGAGTGCCTCCACCGTGCAAGGTGGCTGGGCCGCGACGGCTGATGTAGTCGAAGTCAGTAGCCTCGTCGACGCTTAGGTCTTTCAGAAGCCCCGAGTAGCCAAGGATCTCCTGGAACCTCTGGGAGTTGGAAAGCCCGATCATTCGCCTAAGGTACCTGGCCTGCACACCCCCATAGGGAACGGGATCTCGCTGGAGGCGGAACCAAAGGTTTCTCGTCTGCATCATTTTTAAGACATGGCCGTCGATAATCGCATCTGCAAGCGTCTTGCGCACCTCTGGCTGGTCTATGAGCCTCCCCATGCTGTCGCTATGTGCTGTGCAGTACTCGATCAACCGGTCCACAGCGGGATCCCCGCTGACGCTTCCCGCCCCATCGTGCTCCAGCTCCAAATGCGTTGTGCTCACACGCCAACCATTGTTCTCTCCACCTACCAGATCGTCGGCCGGAACGTGAACGTCGTCGAAGAAGACGATGTTCTTCATCCCCATGACCATGGGAAGCGGCTGAATCGTGATTCCCGGTGTGCGGGCATTCACATAAATCCAGCTGACATTCTCGTGCCGCTCTCCGCCTGGATTGGTGTTCACGATCGTCCAGAGGTAGTCGGGATAATGGGTCGAGCCGACCATGACCTTCTGGCCGTTGATGACGTACTGGTCTCCCACCCTCTTGGCAACTGTGGTGAGAGTAGCCAGATCAGATCCGCCTTGAGGCTCAGTCATGACCTGCCAACAGATCACCTCGCCCTTGCACATCGGGGGCAGCATGCGCCTTTTCTGCTCTTCGGTGCCCCACTGGTTCACGACAGGAACCACGATGCGGGCGAGCGTGTAAAAGACCTGAGATAGGGCCAGCCCGAACCTTGCGATCTCCCCTTCGAGAACGAACTGATGGTCCACGGTGAGGCCGCCGCCTCCATGCTCTGGGGCAACGGTCGGGAACAGCCATCCCTTCTCCCCGAGCTTTCTGGCCAGATCTCTCCTGAATTCGTACTCTACCTCGTTCCCCCTGGTTGACCACTGCGTGGACCATTTCAGGTCACCTCGACCAGCCATGGCCTCTTCAAACCATGGGCGCACCTCTTGGCGAAAACTCGCCTGTTCTGGCGTATCCGCCTCCTGGTCAAAATTCATCGTGCCAACTCCCCCTTCTCTGCGTGACCAGCTACCCACAAATCAAAACTCTCTGGGTATTGCCGTTCGTGAACCACCCTCACGCCACCATCTCTTCGAAATTTCTGCGGATGCCCGATCAATCAAAACCACACCTTCAGCCTCGGCGATCCGACTTGCGCCTCTCTGTACTTGGCTTTAAGACGTAGGAACCAAGCAAGAAATTCCCGTATAGATAAGAGATGAACGCAAGCATTCTCGACTGAACGGACAGCCCCCTCTCGTTGACCGATTGCCGGCAGGACCCCTTATGCCGACTATCAAAGCAACGTTTCATGTACCATAATCCTCGCTTCTTATGACATCCAATGATATTTGATGAAAGATTCATGCAGAAAATGTATAGTTTTTCCTGTGAAGTACCACGAGCTTTCCTGGTTCATAAAACTTGCCGAGACCCAGCATGAGACTTGGATAGCCGACGAGATGGACATAACCCAGCCGACGCTGTCCCGAGCGATCTCCCGGCTCGAGCGCGAGGTCGGCGTCCCCCTGTTCTCCAGGATTGGCAGAAGGCTCGAGCTGAACGAATACGGGAAGGTCTTCTACGACTACGCTCGTTCAGCTGTTACAGAGCTCGAAATCGGCCAGATACGAGTGGCCGAACTGGCCAGCAAGGCCCAGCACCACATAAGGATAGGAACTCTGCACGGGCTCGTTCCCATTCTTATCCAATCGCTGGTCAACCCGTTTCACACCCTATCTCCGGACACTACGTTCTATTTCCGTCTCGGCTCACCGCGGGAGATCCTCAACGAACTCCAACGTGGTCATCTCGACTTCATCTTGACCACGACGAAAGCCCACAGCAAAGAGGTGAGCTGGGTTACGATAGACCAACAGATCTTCTACCTCGCAGTAGGACCTGACCACAGCCTCTCAGATAAAGCTCAAGCCCACCTCTCTGAAGTCGCCTCTGACAATTTCATTGTGATGCGCTCTGGAACGGCGATCCGCAACCTCACCATGACCCTGTGCCATCAGGCAGGATTCACCCCGAACGTCATCCTCGAGTCGAGCGAGATTGCACCTATCCGCAGCTTGGTATCTTATGGGATCGGAGTATCGATCATCCCAAAGGCATATACAGCCAGGGAGCCGGAAAATGTCGCATATATCGACATACTTGATGAAGATGTCTCCCACACCAGAGACATTGACGTCGTCTGGAAATCGAATGGGTCACAACTTCCCACGATGGAAAGATTCCTCGAATTTGTAGTCGAAACCTTCGACGGCAACACCAAGTCCGATGAGCCGTAAAAAGGTTGCACAAGGCCGCCTCTGCAATTTTGCGACAATCTTCTCTTCGAATCGTCTACTCTAGCTCTTGGCTCAGAGGAACCGCGGCCTTCGGCTGGACAAACCAAAAGGCGATGAGCAACCACGTTGAAATTAAGATTCCACTCAGCCCAGTGCTTGTGCGAATGGCCAAATGGGGAAATCAAAAGGAGTTTACTCGATGGCATTGAGTGACTATCTTCGCGAGGAGATTCTCGAAGAAGCTGACCTCGGCTACATATCAACCGAGGAAAGAGACCGCAAGCTGGCGGTATTGGACGGCAGAATGAACAGCTCCGGCGCACACAAAGAGGCGCTCATGAGCGCAGAGCCTTCGGGCAGCAAAGACCCTGAATTTGAGACCGGCCCAAACCTTTATACCGCGATGGCGAGTGCCAAAGGGGAAAGATCCGACGTGCTTGGATATCTTGCCAAACCAAACCAGGCCACGAACCTCCCCGGGGTGGTGGTTATACATGAGAACAAAGGTCTCACCCCACATATCGAAGATGTCGCCAGGCGATTTGCTCGCGAAGGCTTCGTGGCTATAGCTCCCGATCTTCTCTCGCGGAAAGGCGGAACTTCTCGGTTCGCGACCCCGACAGACGCCACCGCGGCACTCAGAGATATACCATCTGGCGAACTTGACGAGGATCTAATGGCAACGGTCTCATTTCTTGCATCAGATCCTTCGGTCAACCCCGAAAACATCGCAGTCGTTGGTTTCTGCTTCGGCGGAGGGATGGCCTGGCGGCTGGTGACCAAAGATACCAGGATCAAAGCGGCTGTTCCGTTCTACGGGGTAAATCCAAATCTGAAATACGTCCCGGAAATCGAGGCTGCAGTACTGGCAATCTATGGAGAGCTCGATGAAAGAATCAACGCCGGGATCGATGAGATAACACAAGCCATGGAAAAAGCCAACAAGACCTTCAAGAAGATCATCTATCCCGGTGCTCAACATGCGTTCCACAACGATACCAATCCTGACAGGTACCACCCCCAGGCAGCTCGGCAGGCTTGGCAGCAAACCCTCGATTGGCTGCGACAATGGATGCCGAAGTAGCTCTGGGCGCAGAGCCGGAGCGGTTTTTTCAACCACAACCTCGTATTCGATCTTTAACTTGCAACTTTCCCACAAGCCTCAACTCATACGGCAAAGCGAACGCGCTGCGTATTTCTCAGCTTGCGAAAGACCATGCCCTTGGCAACGCCGGCGATGCAGGCTTATGATTTGGCTGATGGCAATAGAACAATGCAAGCCGTCAGCTTTTAGAGGGGCACGTAAGACGGGACATGAAATCCATACTCCTGTAGATAAGAGTTCTTTCTCATCCAAACACCGCTTCCACCAGGCAGTCACATGGTCAAAAGGTGCGGCCATCCCATGTTTTGTATTTAAATGTGGTGCTAGAAAGTGACTGGGTCAGCACGGTCACCCAGTGGCAAAAAGGCACTGCCGCTATCTCTTCGCAGCCTCGATGCTGTGCTTTTCGATCTCGATGGAGTGCTGACCGACACCGCAAGCCTGCACGAAGCAGCTTGGACAGAGACTTTCAACGAGCTGTTCGACTTGGTTGGCGAATCGTCGGGAAAAGACAGGACTCCCAAGCCATTCACAGGCGACGACTATCGCCGCCTAGTCGACGGCAAAGCCCGTCTCGACGGTGTCCGAAATGTGCTGGCTGACAGGAAACTCAATCTAGCGCAAGGAGACCGGTCGGAAGCGCCTGGCCTTTCAAGTGTCTGGGGCATCGCAGCAAAAAAGGACAGCCGCTTCTCTTCGCTTCTAAAGGAGAAGGGGCCGAGGGTTTA
>JAJZIP010000169.1 GCA_021810525.1 Actinomycetes bacterium
GTCGGCCACGATCACGTCCGGCACGCCTGCGTTGGAGAGGATCTTCGCGATTGCCACTCCTGCGGCACCAGCACCCATGATGACGACTCTGAGATCGGTCATCCTCTTGTCGACAACCCTGAGCGCATTTCTAAGCGCAGCAAGCACGACGACCGCCGTGCCATGCTGGTCGTCATGGAAGACCGGGATGTCCAATCTGGACCTCAAGGCCTCTTCGACTTCAAAACATCTTGGTGCTGCGATGTCCTCCAGATTTATCCCGCCAAAGGTAGGTTCCAGCCGCGCGATCGTCTCGATTAGCTCCTCCGTGGAGTTGACGTTCAAACAGATCGGAAAACCATCAATCCCTGCGAACTCCTTGAAGAGTTGCGCCTTGCCTTCCATGACCGGCATAGCCGCATGGGGACCGATGTTGCCAAGGCCGAGCACCGCAGTTCCGTCACTTACGATAGCGACAGTGTTGGCTTTTATCGTATATGTGTGCACTTGAACCGGCTTGTCCACAATCTCCAGACAGACTCGAGCAACGCCAGGCGTGTAGGCCATCGAAAGATCGTCCCTGTTGTTGATGGGTGTCTTCCCTCTGACCTCGATCTTTCCCCCAAGGTGAAGCCTGAACACCCTATCCAATATGCTCCGGATGTGGACACCCTCCACCGCTTCACACGCGGCACGAATCTTCACGACATGATCATCATCAGTCGCCAGAACGGTAATGTCCCTGATAATCAGGTCGTGGTCTACCTCTACAAGGTCCAAGCCCAAGATGTTGCCGCCGGCCTCCCCTATGGCCGTAGTCAGGCGTCCAAGCGCACCAGGACGGTGCGATATCTCCGCTCTGATTGTCACTGAATGAGACACGTTAGGTGTTGCCATAATCGCCGATCCTACCCGACCTGCCACAAATCACTTGGCAGATGCTGCCTATCTAAAAATACACACATGTAAAATCTTCTGGGTTGATACAAGAAGTCTATACAGTCTCTTGCTTGAATAGATAATTCGGAGCGGGTCTGAAAATTTTTGTGAAACTTGGGCAAGGATGCGCAAACAGTGAAAGAATGGCTAGAAATCCACAAGGTTTGGGAATGTCGTTGTTTGGATGGTCTCGAAAACATCGCGAGAAGAAGTTGATCCCGCAACCGGGTGACGACCCAAACCAAGCGAAAAATCAATCGGGTCCAAACAATATTGAAGCGATAAACCCGGATTCACCAGCCATTTTGAATCATAAGGATTTGGGGCTCACCGAAAAAGATCTCCGAGACATGTACGAGATCATGCTCACCAGCCGGCTCGTTGACCAGAAAATCTGGACTCTCAACAGAATGGGAAAGGCCTCGTTTTCGATTTCCAGCGCGGGGCACGAAGCTATCCATGCCGGAATCACCAAGGCTATAAAGCCGGGTGAAGACTGGATTCTCCCGTATTATCGAGACCTCGGCCTTCTTCTCGGTTTGGGCATGACGCCCTTCGAGGAGTTCCTCGGGATCTTCGGCAAGGCGGAAGACCCCAACTCCGGCGGGCGCCAGATGCCGAACCATTGGTCGCTTCCCAGGGCCAGGGTGATAACTGGTTCTTCTCCAATCGCCACACAGCTTCCCCATGCTGCAGGGATCGCTTACGGCCTCAAGCTCGACGGCTCCAAAGAAGTCGTGATCTGCAACTTTGGCGATGGAGCGACATCGAAGGGTGACTTTCACGAAGCCCTCAACTTCGCAGGAATACACGACCTTCCAATCGTATTCATCTGTGAGAACAACGGCTACGCGATTTCGGTTCCGCTTGCAATGGAGTCCGCAGTAACGGAGCTCTACAAAAAGGCCGCCGCATACGACATTGAAGGAGTTCAGGTAGACGGCAACAACCCGTTGGCGGTCTATGCCGCGGTGAAAAGTGCCGTGGACAAAGCCAGATCAGGAGGAGGCTCCACGTTCATAGAAGCCATCGCCTATCGCTTCGATCCCCACACATCAGATGACGACGACCGCAACTACCGCTCCAGGGAGGAGGTCGAAGCGGCGAAGGCGGACGACCCGATAACGAAGTTCGCCCAATACCTCAAATCTCAAGGAATTGCTTCCGATTTCGAACTGCTCCAGCTCAAAGATCGCCTCGTCAAGGCCATCAACACCCAAGCGGCACTGGCCCAGGAAGCACCAGACCCAACTCCTGACTCTGTGGGAAGGCACGTATATGCAAAGGTGATAGCAAATAGCACTCCTGCACGTTTTGAGAAGCCGGACTTCAAGACTTCAAGAACAGGAAATGTGATCGAGGCGCTGAGAAGCACACTCATGCACATTTTGGACACCGATCCCTCATCGGTCATTCTCGGCGAAGACGTTGGTCGCAAGGGGGGGGTATTCAAAGCCACAGATGGCCTCTGGGCTAAGTACCCCGAGCGTGTGTTGGACACACCCCTGGCAGAGTCCAGTCTGGTCGGATTCGGAATTGGCCTCGCGTTCTTGGGAAAACGGCCCATAGTCGAGATCCAATTTGCAGATTTCATACACTCCGCCTTTGACCAGATCGTCTCGGAAGCGGCCAAGGCCCACTACCGATCAGACGGAAGTTGGCATGTTCCTATGATCATCCGGACCCCCTGGGGCGGAGGAGTTCATGGCGCCCTGTACCACTCGCAGGCAATAGAGGCACTTTTCTCACACATTCCCGGCATGAAGGTCGTCGTGCCAAGCACTCCAAAGGACATGGTCGGGTTGCTGAACTCAGCCCACTTGGATCCGGACCCTGTCCTGTTTCTGGAACACAAGAAGGCCTACCGCCTGATATCTGGACCGATCCCTGAGCCCGACTACAGGGTCCCGATTGGCAAGGCTGAAATAGTGAAGCCTGGAAAAGATCTGACGATTATCACCTACGGCCTCCACCGCCATTACGCGTTGGCGGCAGCCGAAGCCCTCCAGGATGAAGCCGATATCGAGGTAGTGGACCTGAGAACCATCTCACCGCTTGACCATGCCACGATTCTCGACTCCGCCACCAGGTGCTCTCGTGTCCTCATCGTCCACGAGGACAACATCTCCTTCGGAGCAGGGGCCGAGATTTCAGCTTTGATCTCAGAACATGCCTTCTGGAGTCTTGACGCTCCCATAAGGAGGCTAGCCAGCCCCGACATCCCACTTCTCGGCTTCTCGGCGGCTATTGAACGGACACTGATGATCGGAACCGACGAGATCATAAAAGCTTCGAGGGAGCTGCTGGCCGTATGAAACAGACAGCTAGAAGGTAAAGCCGCCTTCGTAGTCGAATCCGAGATCGTTCGCACTGAAAATCGCTTTGAACTCGACACCCACATCTCTTAGGATGCGCCTCGCGCTCCCGCCTCTGTCGACCAGCGCAACCGCCTGAATGACCTCGGCACCAGCATCTCTGACCTCTGTCACAGCTTCGAGCATCGAAGTTCCCCTGGTCACGGTGTCTTCGGTGATGACCACCCTGTCGCCTTCGAGAAGCATGCCCGCAATCCTGCCCCTTCCGCCATGGTCTTTGGCCTCTTTCCGAACCGAGAAGCTGCGCAACGGTCTTCCCAGGGCGGCGCATATCGCAGCTGTGGAGAAGGCAATGGGATCAGCGCCCATCGTCAAACCGCCTACAGCGGTAGCCTCAGCGGGAATGACCCGATACATGGCGTTGGCAACGAGCAACATACCTTCCGCAGAACAGACCGTCTTTTTGGAATCGATGAACCACCTACTCTCCAGGCCAGACTTAAGAATGAACCTTCCGGTCAGTGTCGAGTGCTCGATTATGTGGTTCTTAAGCTTGGAAAGAAGCGTCTCATCATCCATCTGATAGACCTCCTCCAAAACAGTTGCGTGCCACTCAGACAAGTCTCACACCTCCTTCGCCACCGTGCACCGCGCCCAGCAAAAAGGTGGGTACAGCGCAGCCTTCCAGGTGACTTCGTACCTGCGATTCCCCCTTCGGGTCGACCACCAGTATCATTCCCACCCCCATGTTGAAGACCCTGAACATCTCCTCTTCGGCGATTCCTCCCCGGCCCTGGATCTCGCGAAATATGCGCGGCACCTCGAAAGAGGCGGCCGCGATTGTCGCCGACATTCCCTCCGGCAGGGATCTGGGAAGATTTCCAGGAATCCCGCCTCCGGTTATGTGAGCACAGCTGGCAATAACACTTTTGTCGGGGATACTGCTAACTGCATGGCTGTAAATCACCGAGGGCTCTAGGAGCAAATCGAAAAGAGTCCTTGCCGACCCATTCCAAGCAGGCCCTTTCCCGAGCCTTTCGATCTCATCGACCGAGGCCGATCCGAATAGCGCAGCCCTAGCCAACGAGAAGCCGTTGGAACGCAGATTCGGAGATGCCAGTCCGATCAGCTTGTACCCGTCGAGCACGCGGCCCGGCCCCCAGATCTTGGAACGGTCAACAAGTCCCACTGCGAATCCGGCTAGATCGAACTCCCCCTCTCGCATCATGCCCGGATGCTCCGCCATCTCGCCCCCGATTAGAGAGGTATCCGCCATGATGCACCCCTCTGCGATGCCGCCGACGAGACTCTCTATGTGAACGGGGTCGAGCTTTCCGATCGAGATATAATCCAGCATGAACAGCGGCTTGGCCCCGGTACATATAAGATCGTCAACGCACATGGCGACCAAATCTATTCCAATGGTGTCATATGAGTCTGCCCATGTTGCCACCAGTGACTTAGTACCAACACCATCAGTAGAGGAGACGAAGACGGGTTCGGAGCACCCAGAGAGATCAGGCGCGAACATGCCTGCAAATCCGCCGATCTCCGACACTACTTCGCTCGAGAAAGTGGCTCTCACCTTCGATTTGATTTTTGACACCGCCGCTTCGCCGGCCGCTATGTCAACCCCAGCGGAGGCGTATGTCAACGGTTCATCTTCAGCATTCGGCATTATAAGCCAGCTCTGTTCTCAGCAGCCGCGGCAGAAAGGATCCTTACCGGCACTTCGACCGGATAATTGCCTGTCAGGCAGGCATCACAGAAGCCATGGTCGGCACCGATCGCCTTCCTCAGATCAGCGAGATCGAGGTATGCGATCGAATCAACATTCAGGTACTCTCTGATCTCCTCGATGGTTCTATCCGAGGCAAGAAGGTCCGGCCTCGAGGGGGTGTCGATCCCATAGAAGCAAGACCATTTGTATGGAGGCGACGATATCCTAAGGTGTATCTCCTTTGCGCCTCCTTCTCTCAGAAGCTTCACCATGGCCTTGGTGGTGGTTCCTCGCACAATGGAATCGTCTACTACCACGAGTCTCTTGCCGGCGATATTTTCAGTGAGGGTATTCAGCTTTCGCCTGACTCCATTCGCCCTCTGGGCCTGATCCGGAGTTATGAAGGTTCTGCCGATGTAACGGTTCTTTACCAAGCCCTGCCCGTAGGGGATCTGAGACTGAAGGGCATAGCCCTCCGCTGCGGGAACCCCGGAATCCGGAACCCCCATGACCATGTCTGCTTCTACGGGAGCCGTCATTGCAAGGTATTGTCCCATTCGCCGCCTTGTCCCATGGACCTCCTTGCCCAAAAGGCGTGAATCCGGACGCGCAAAATAAACGAACTCGAATATGCAGAGCTTGGGATCGATCCGTTCAGCCGGAAACGGAAAGTAGCTCTTCGGCTCTCCGTGAGAGACAACCACCATCTCGCCCGGATCGAGTTCTCTCACGAACTTGGCGCCCACGACATCCAAGGCCGGACTTTCTGAGGCGAACACCCAGCCCGATCCAAGACTTCCCATGCACAAGGGGCGGAAGCCGTTTGGATCTCGGACTGCAATCAAGTTTTCAAGGTCCATTAGCACGAGAGAGAACGCGCCCTTCAGCATTGGAAGCACCTTCAGGAGCGCGTCTCTTAGGCTGTCTGAATCCGGCTCTTTCGGAAAGTTTCTGGAGATCAGTTCGCCAAGTGCATCTGTATCCGATATCGTCAAGCCCGGCAACAATCCAGCATCTTCTGCCAACTCAACAGTATTGGTGAGATTTCCGTTGTGGCCGAGAGCGAAGCCAGTTTCTCCGACGGCCCTGAAGATCGGCTGGGCATTCTTCCAGTTCGAGGCTCCGGTAGTCGAGTAACGCGTGTGGCCGATCGCCATACCCCCTGGAAGGGCCAGAAGGGTTCGCTCGTCAAAGACATTGCTCACAAGACCCATGTTCTTGACGACGGTAATGCCCTCGCCGTCTGAGACGGCGATTCCAGCCGACTCCTGGCCACGATGCTGCAGCGCATAAAGACCGTCGAAGGTCAGATGTGAAACGGAAGCGTTCTCCAACTCTATCCCAAATACGCCGCAGGCTTCTTCAGGAGAGTCAACAGGCCCATCCCTGTCGAGCGAAGCTGTGTTCTCTGGCCAATCCGCGTTGGCTGGTGGGAGAATCTTGAAGATAGACTTGGGTTGCACCGAGCCACTGGGACTTTCATGCCCAGGTTTTCCTTCAAAACCTAACTTCGGGTCCTTTGCAAAGGACATAAATTCGCTCGTCTTCCCCATACATGTCGAACAACAAGGCCCTGGTTGCCTGTACAGCAGAGTAC
>JAJZIP010000016.1 GCA_021810525.1 Actinomycetes bacterium
TGAAATCTGACAATCCTGTTATTTTTTTGTCAAGTCCGCTTGGTTCCAAAAGCGATTTGCTGGTGATGCCGGCTGTTGACACCTTACCTTTTAGGCTTCGTCCAGCTGACGGTGCGTCTACAAACTAGGATGGTCGAGTGCCAAATCGAAAGTTTCTATCTGTAGCTGTGTTGTCAGGACTTCTCGCCGCTGGCTGTGGGGGTTCCCCTGGAGCAGCGACGTCCTCTTCTTCCACCACGAGCAGCGAACTCACGACCACCACCACCACCACCAGCACCACGACAACAACCCAACCGGGGATTGTGCCAGCTGTGGGACTGAAGACTTATGTTACATCGGTGAATTCTCCCAGCCTTGTTGCTAATATCTCTTACCCTGTCTTAGGTGGGATGGCATCGAGCCAGATCCAGGCCAGCATCAACTCTTCCGTCTATAAGGCAGTCGAAGACTATGTATCAAGTTTTGAGACTGAGCTGGAGAGCGCGAATCTGACTCCCGTTCCCGGTTCTGCCGGAGGGGGTGCGAGTTCAAGTGAGATCAGCGGCTCGTTCACCAAAGAGCTTGTTGATTCCCGCTATGCATCATTCAGGTTCCTGATATCAACCGCTGCTTCTGGCGCGGCCTCTCCCACTACGGAAGCGGAAAGCTTGACGTTTGATCTAAACTCCGGAAGGCTTCTCAGTCTCTCGGACCTATTTTCCAGCTCAAACTATCTTTCTACCCTGTCTAGCCTTGCCAAATCGGCTATCACTGCAAAGCTGGGCCAGAATGCGGATCAGGCGTTTATAAACAACGGAGCGCAGCCGAATGCAGCCAACTTTGCGAGTTGGAATCTGACGGGTACAGAGTTCGAGCTGACCTTTTCGCAGGGCCAGGTGGCTCCAATGGCCTCCGGTGTTGTGACAGTCCTTGTTCCGTATTCGGCGCTATCCGGTATTGCAAAGAATCCTGGGCCGTTGACAAATCCGTAGTTAATGTTATTATTTTCTCGTCGTAAAGTGGCTCCGAAGTGCAAGTTGTTATAACTTGGATGCACCTGGCATTTTCCGATTTCGAAAAGACAAATCTAAGGAGTTGAATTTGGCTACATCTGCATTGAGCATTAGAAAGCCGCGTGTACTTGCGGATTTGGTTGCTGGAAGTGTGGTGCGGGAGATCGTTCTCGTTTTGGGGTATGCAGCATTCATTGGGATCTTTGCTCAAATCAGCGTGCCCCTTGGATTTACTCCAGTTCCTCTGACTGGTCAGACCTTTGCTGTTTTGATCGGGGCGGCAGCCTTGGGTTGGACCAGAGCGGGGGCTGGTACGCTCCTCTACGCCATCATCGGCCTTGCCGGTGTTCCATGGTTTGCCGGTGGAACCGGTGGTTTGAAGATCGCGTCCTCTGCGAGCTTCGGCTACATCGTCGGCTTTTTTGTCTGCTCGGTCCTCGTTGGAATGTTGGCGAAGGCAGGCTGGGACCGCAAAGCGGTGGGAACTATAGCGACAATGGTCCTTGGGAACATCGTCATTTACGCCTTCGGTGTTGCGTGGCTAGCTGCATCGATTCATGTCGGCATGTCCAAAGCCATCTCTCTCGGAATGACTCCATTTTTGGTGGGTGATCTGATCAAGATCGTTATCGCCACGGCTTTGCTGCCTGGGGCCTGGTACGGGATCAGCAAGCTCTCCAGGTAGTTCGCGGTCCTGTCTACAGATCTGATGAGTGTGGGCGACGGCGTTGCCCACACTCGTTTAATTTTTCGCTAGCCGGAGCCCATCACAGCTCAATGCCGATCGGGCCTTGGTACGGGCGATCAAAGACCGCTGGAAGAGGCAAAGAGACCGCCTCTTCCAGGAGCTCCAAGTATTCGATTCGAGGAATTGTCACGGCTCCCAAAGAGGTGAGATGTTGGGTGTTCCACTGGGTGTCGATCAACATCCCACCCTGCTCCACCATTTTGGATACAAGGGCGACTAGTGCCGCTTTGGAGGCGTCCGTCGCGTTGTGGAACATCGACTCGCCGGCAAAGAGTCCACCGATGGCTACTCCATAGAGACCGCCTGCCAGCCACCTCCTACCGCCGACCTCTTTCCAGACCTCGAAGCTGTGAGACCAGCCCAGCTCATGGAGGCGAATGTAGGCCGCTTTGATCTCGGGTGTTATCCACGATCCGTCCCTGTCTGGATTTGCACAGCTGGTGATAACATCCTCGAAGGCTAGGTTGATCGAGTAGCTGAACCTGGTGGTTGACTTCTTGAGTGACTTCGAGATCCGGATTCCGCCGAGACCCGCCATGGTCAGAAAGACACCCCTTTGGGTTGGGCAGAACCAACCAAGGTGGTTGTTCTCGAGCGGCATGGGGAAGAGGCCGGACCGATAGGCGTCAAGAAGAGTGGCCGGAGAGAGATCGCCGCCATGAAATATCAGATCGTTGCCGAAAGTCGAATTTGCCAGGAGATTCATCATCTCGCCCAGCGAGGGCATGGCGAACTTTGATACTCCTGGATCTCTCCAATTCAAACTCATTACTCAAAAATTAGCGTACTCTCGAATATTTTTGTTAGCCTAAGTAACCATGTCGGAACAGCCGATCACCAAAAAGCTAGAAGATTTGAAAGCGCGCAAGGCCGAGGCCTTGGTCGCTGGCTCACCTCATGCAATTGAGCGCCATCACGCGAAAGGGAAGATGACAGCCCGGGAGCGCATCGAGTATCTCCTGGACGAAGGGTCATTCCAAGAGCTCGACATGCTCGCTAGGCATCGGGCCCATGGTATGGGGCTTGAGAAGAACCGCCCCTACACCGACGGAGTCATCACAGGATTTGGGACCATAGACGGCAGGAAGGTCTGCATATTCTCTCAAGACTTCACGGTCTTCGGAGGAGCTCTCGGTGAGGTCTTTGCAGAGAAGATCCACAAGGTGATGGACCTTGCGGCGTCTGTAGGGGTACCGATGATAGGACTTAATGACGGAGCTGGCGCGAGGATCCAGGAAGGGGTGGTTTCTCTCCATTCCTACGGAGGAATTTTTCATCGCAATGTCGCCTCGTCCGGGGTCATTCCTCAAATTTCGGTCATTATGGGACCCTGCGCGGGCGGAGCTGTTTACTCGCCGGCCATGACGGACTTCATATTCATGGTCAAAGAGAGCAGTCACATGTTCATTACCGGGCCAGACGTGGTGAAGACTGTGACTGGAGAGGATGTGACTCTCGAAGAGCTTGGTGGGGCAATGAGCCACGCCTCGAAGAGCGGCGTCGCCACTTTTGTGAGTGAAGACGAGAAGTCTTGCCTTGACGAGGTTAGGTATCTCCTAAGTTTTCTGCCCTCGAACAACCTGGAGACCCCGCCTAGGGTCGAGCCTACCGACGATCCCCAGAGGCTGGTTTCAGAACTCCTGGATCTAATGCCGGAGTCAGCTAACCAACCTTATGACATGAAGAAGGTCATCACAGCCACCCTCGATGACGGGGAATACTTCGAGTACTTTCCCCACTGGGCTAGAAACATAACATGTGGCTTTGGACGGCTCAACGGATACGTGGTCGGTATCGTGGGCAACCAGCCAAGTGTCCTCGCCGGCGTCTTGGATATCGACTCTTCAGAGAAGGCGGCCCGCTTTGTGCGCAGCTGCGACGCCTTCAACATCCCGCTTGTCACATTCGTGGACGTTCCAGGATTCATGCCCGGCGTAGATCAGGAGTACGGCGGAATCATTCGGCATGGAGCCAAGCTGCTCTATGCGTACTGCGAGGCGACAGTGCCGAGAGTCCAGGTAATCACCAGGAAGGCCTATGGTGGTGCCTACGTAGTCATGAACTCCAAGTCAGTTGGAGCAGACTTTGCCTTTGCCTGGCCTAGCGCAGAACTGGCGGTCATGGGCCCTCAGGGCGCGGTGGAGGTTGTGCACAGACGGGAGCTTGCCCGTTCGGAGGATCCAGTTCAAAGGCGGCAGGAGCTGGTCGATGAGTACATCGATCGCTACGCCAACCCCTACATCGCGGCTGAGCGCGGGTTTGTGGACGACGTAATCGATCCTGCGGACACCAGAAAGATCCTGATCTCCTCTCTAGAGATGCTGAGGACAAAACGCGAGGAGCTTCCCCGTCGAAAGCACGGGAATGTGCCTCTCTAGGAGTTGGAATGAAGCTTGAATACACAGGCGTGGAGCCTGACGAAGAGACGGTTGTAGCCGTCGTCTCAGCGGCGGTTATAGAGATCCTCTCGAGACGCGGAGTTGTCGAGACCAAGGTTGCCCAGGACTCCGTGGCGTGGAGATTTTCGGGCCGATGGTGGAATCAGCCCATTGCGATCGGACGTAGGCGCCCCAACAGGTTCTGAAGTGTACTCACCGTCAAACAGCTGGTCGATGGCATCTCCGATCAATTGCGAGGGGCCCCGTGATTAAACGAGCCGAACCTGACGCCTTTGGCCCCTCCTCGATCGGGGAATGCACCCACCTGCGCTGAAGAGCGCCAATATCAGCATTGCGGTGATTGGATGGAAATCGAAGCCGATCCCACCTGTGCAAAGGCCAAAGACCAGTTCCTCCCGCAACTTCACTCAAGGCCGGTGTGGCGACACTTAGACGGCAAACGCGGCTTTTCCGATGCGATGAGTCCTGAGGCCAACTACCTATGGGGCGTGAACGCCGACCTAGTTGACCAAGCAGCCTTCGATAAGTAAAACACTGTAGCCCGCCACATCTGATCCTGTGTCTAGGGGGGGAACGCGAAGGCTGGGATCCGGCGCCGCTACCAGATCGAAGAGCTGGAGCGTGGGTTTGCGTGGACCTGTCTGAATCACTACTGCTGGATCGCAGGCATCCTCTGTAGCGGGATGTCTAGTTTTACGAACCAAAATGCATTTGTTGAATCATGTGGCAGCGGTGCAACAGAGTCGGGTCTATGGCTGGTGCGGGCTTTACCTAAAGGCGGAACTCATGGCCTTTCTGCTCCAATTATTGTTTCTGGATGGTTTAGGGCTTGTGTCGACGGATAGAGATCAGCTCGAGCACCTCGTCCATGATCTTTGCGATCTCATAGTTCTTGGGCGTGTAGACGGCGGAGACGCCTTGGGAGATCAAGGTGTCTCGATCGGAGTCAGGAATGATTCCCCCCACAATGACTATCGCATCGCTGCCGACATGGCGAAGTTCGCGGACGACTTCCGGGACGAGCTGCAGGTGGCTTCCAGACAGGATCGAGATTCCCACAGCATCGACGTCTTCGTCTCTCGCTGCGACGGCTATCTCGTGCGGTGTGAGGCGGATTCCCTGGTATACAACCTCGAAGCCAGCGTCTCTCGCAGAAACCGCTATCTGCTCAGCTCCATTTGAGTGGCCGTCCAATCCCGGCTTTGCCACAAGGAGGCGCGGTGGTCCGCCCGGCAGATTCTTTGCTCGTTCCGCGATCCCTTTGAGTTCCGGTCCCCGTCTGCCCACACCGCCGGACACTCCGGTGGGTGCACGGTACTCTCCAAAGACCTCGCGAAGAGTTTGGGCCCACTCTCCGGTCGTGCCGCCTGCCAGGGCGAGTTCGATGGTAGGGACCATGATATTGGAGTGGCCGTCCCGTGCCGCATTGCGCAAAGCCTCCAGCGCCTGATCAACCCGATTGGCATCTCTGGAGCTTCGCCATGAGATGACATCGTCTATCAGCTGCTGTTCGATTCTTGGGTCGACCACGAGATGGTTTTCGGCGCCATTCTCGACCAAGGGGGAAGGAGCGGTCTCTTTGAAGACATTGACACCGATCACCTTTTGCTCGCCGATCTCGATCCGTCTGGTTCTTTCGGATTGCGAGGCTACTAGTCGGGACTTCAAAAGATCGATTGCGTTGAAGATACCGCCTAGATCCAGTATCTCCTCGAGCTCGCGGTAGGAGCTCTCCACAAGAGATGCGGTCAGCGCCTCTACGACCTTTGAACCCTCGAAGATGTCAGGGTACTCGAGCAGGTCGGTCTCGTACGCCAAAACCTGCTGAATCCTCAGCGACCACTGCTGATCCCATGGCCTTGGAAGCCCCAACGCCTCGTTCCACGCAGGGAGTTGCAGAGCACGGGCGCGAGCGTCTCGGGAGAGTGTGACTCCGAGCGCCTCGAGTACGATTCGAGTGACGTTGTTCTCCGGCTGCTGTTCTGTAAGGCCAAGTGAGTTCACTTGGACTCCGTAACGAAATCTACGTAGCTTCGAATCTCCAACCCCGTAGCGGTCTCTGGTGATCTGGTCCCATAGCCTTGTAAAGGCCCTCATCTTGGAGACCTCTTCGACGAAACGGATCCCTGCATTGACAAAGAATGAGATTCTCCCCACCACTTCGGGAAAAAGCTCTTCTGGGATCTGGCCGGACTCCTTGACGGCATCGAGAACGCCTATCGCTGTAGCAAGTGAGTAGGCGATCTCCTGAGTCGGTGTGGCACCGGCCTCTTGAAGGTGATAGGAGCAGACGTTGATCGGGTTCCATTTGGGGAGCTGGCTCACCGTGTATGAGATCATGTCGACGATCAGACGTTTCGAGTGCTCGGGAGGAAAGATGTAGGTCCCCCGTGACAGGTATTCTTTGACGATGTCATTTTGAGTCGTTCCGGACAGGGCGGAGATATCTGCTCCCTGTTCCATCGCATTCGCTACGTAGAGGCCCAGTAGCCATGCGGCAGTCGCATTGATCGTCATCGATGTGTTCATCTTCTCGGCAGGTATGCCTTCCATTAGCTGGCGCATGTGACCCAGGTGTGCCACCGGCACGCCGACCTTGCCGACCTCCCCTTTGGCAAGAGGTGAATCCGGGTCGTAGCCGATCTGTGTGGGAAGGTCGAACGCGATGGAAAGTCCGGTTTGGCCTTTTGACAGGTTGTTCCGGTAGAGCTCGTTCGACGCCTTCGCTGTGGAATGGCCCGAGTAAGTTCTCATGACCCAGGGTCTATCTCTCGCGGGAAGTCTTGGGTTACTCACATTGTCTAGTTCAGAAGGGCTCATAAGCTTCCTTGCACATCCGAGAGTCGGACTGAATCTTTTGATCTGATCTTGATCAGCTCGACGCGGGCGTCAATAGCTGCTTTGGTAGATTATCGCATTGTCAGATGAAGTTGCTAACTGAAGCATTTGCTTGTGCCTAAGAGAGCGCTCATCTGGTCCAAGAGGTATCATAAAGACTTCGATCCCGGCGTCCGCTTTTGCCTGTCAGACGGTCTTGATTCTGCCAAATTATAAGAAAATAAGCGGCTTAGTTCAGGAGCTGTAACTGTAAAAGCCGATCTTGTTCTTCCTTCCGTACATCTTGGCCGCAACCATACGCTTGAGCAGGGGTGCCGGTGAGTAGTTCGGTTCGCCAAACTCTTCATATAGGGAATTGAGGATCGAAAGCGCGGTGTCCAACCCCACTAGGTCAAGCACTGCAAAGGGTCCCATCGGAAAGCCGCATCCGCCTTTCATCGCGAAGTCAATGTCTTCTTTGGTGGCCACTTTCTGTTCGAGGAGTTTGATGGCGTTGTTGAGATAAGGGAAGAGAAGGGCATTTACGATGAAGCCGGCCTGATCCTTGACTTCAACCGGCTCCTTGTGACAGGAGAGGACAAAGCGCTTTGCTTGTTCGATGGTCTCTTCGGATACAACCAGCGTTCGCACGATTTCAACCAGCCTCATCACCGGCGCAGGGTTGAAAAAGTGAATGCCGCAGACCTTATCGGGCCTGGCGGTGGCGGCGGCCAGTTCCACCACAGGGAAGGTGGAGGTGTTGGAAGCGAGGATCGTCGTTGGCTTGCAGACTATGTCAAGGTCTTTCATCAGCCTAAGCTTCACCGCAAGATCCTCGACGACGGTTTCGATCACGAGATCACAGCCTCTGAGATCAGAGATCTCATTCGTTACGGTGAGCTTGCGGAGAGCGTCATCCGCCTGGACAGGGCTGATTTTGTGGCGTTGAACCCTTCGGTCGAGAGAGGTTTTGATGGCCTTTGCGATGGCCTGGGCGCTTTCGGTGGTGCGCGAGAGGAGGATTACCTCATGACCTGATTCAACTGCGGTCTCAGCAATTCCCGAGCCCATGATGCCGGATCCGACTACGCCTACACAAGCAAGTTCCATCACGATACAATACCCAGTTTCTGGAATTAGGTCACGGACAACGGCCCAGATTCATTGCTCTGCAATAGAGAGCCGCCGTCACTCGGCTATCTCGTTCGCTTTCAGGAGATGCCGGTGCTCAAGATCGATTCAGATTTCATCCAGCTCGCGGTGGATGAGCGTCGCGGGGCGATCGTCCTGTCGGTAGTTACGCTGGGGGAATGCGTTGGGAAGCAAAGTGGTTGCCGAAGGGGTGGAGAGCCAAGAGCAGCACGACTGTGACGTCTTGCGGGCTGTGACTATGTGCAGGGCATCTGCTTGGTCACCCGATTACCGCCGAAGAGATCTTGGCTCTGCTTCAGCCAAAGGGTGACCGCAAATCTCCGATTTCTGAGAAACTCGAGGCCTGCATCGAGCGTTTTTTCGCCTAACTTGGAGTTCAATGGACTTTCGCAGGCAGGGCTTAAGGTTTTCATACTCGTTTGCATCGGTCTACAAGACTTTGATGCCCATGGTGGAGTGGGCAGGATTTTCCCGAGTGCGCAGGCAGCTTCTCGCCAAGGCGACTGGCACGGTGCTCGAGATAGGCGCCGGAACCGGGCTCAACCTTGGGTATTATCCCTCAGATGTCGACCTGGTGGTTGCGGAACCAAACCCTGAGATGATCGAGATCCTCAGGCCGAAGGCGACGGAGCGGCGGGCGAGGGTTATCGAGTGTGCAGTCGAGGACCTGCTCGCCTCCGGGGCAGAGCCTGGTTCGTTCGATTGCGTCGTTTCCACCCTGGTTCTATGTTCAGTTCCGGACGTGGGAGAATCGCTGGAGGTTGTATCAAAACTTCTGGCTCCCGGGGGCCGCTTCTTGTTCATCGAACACGTGGTAACACCCGGCGGTTACGAGGTGGTTCAACGGTTTGCCACGCCGGTTTGGAAGAGGCTGGCTGGCGGCTGCCACCTAGACAGGGATATTCTCGGGGAGTTTGATCGTTCGGAGATGCTCGTGACCGAACTCATGAGGTTCAATTTCCCACTTGGCAGGCCTCTCATTCCGCATGGCATAACGGGAATTGCGAGATTGAAGAGCGATTTTTTTGGTTAGATGTTGGTAGGTTCTAGGGAACGAAGGTGGGCGATATGGGTGTCGGTGTCCTTGGACTCGTCGGTGGTGGCGAATGGAACGAAGGCTGCACCTTCGATGCATACCTTCTGGAGAGATCGGGGTCGAGAGAGGTCACGATTCTGCCGACTGCAGCGGCCTATGAAAGGCCGGACCTAGCCGTGGCTCACGCCACGAAGTGGTTTTCGAAGCTGGGCGCGAGTGTGAGCACAGCGATGGTGATAACGCGGCCTGATGCCCAGGATCCCAGCTTTGCCCAGATGCTTGCAGACTCTTCGTTCATCTACATAGGCGGAGGCTCCCCGCTCCATTTGTTCTCAGTCTTGAAGCATTCGCAGTGCTACGAGGCAATAGTCAGCGCCTTTAGCGACGGGGCGGTTTTGGCCGCCTCTTCCGCCGGCGCTATGGTGCTCGGCGATCCAATGATCGATCCACGAGGTGGCGGGATTATGCTGGGACTCGGTCTGGTAAAGGAGTTGGCGGTACTGCCGCACTACTCAACCACTTCGCTCGAGCTGAAGCAAAGGATCCAGTCACTCGCAGATCCTGCCGTGGTGATAGCGGGGATAGACGAGGAGACCGCACTCATCAGAGAGGCAGACGGCAGCTGGAAGACCATGGGCACGGGATCGGTTCATCTCGTGTCAAACGGAGCGGAGATCGACATATCCGCACTATCGGAGAAAGTGCGGATATCCGTCTAGCCGCCAATAAGCCATTTAGTCATCGGACTCTGTAACAGTGATCGACTCTATGACGACTGGCTCGCTGGGTGTTCCAGAACGTGAGCCAACCGCTTCGATCGCTTTGAGCACATCCAGGCCCTTTACGATCTTGCCAAAGATCGAATATGCAGGCGGCAACTGAGTGCCGTCTTTGCCTGAGACGATGAAGAACTGGCTCCCATTGGTATTTGGGCCGGCGTTTGCCATCGCGACCGTTCCTATCTCATAACGCCCAGCAGGAGGGAGTTCGTCTTCAAAGCGATATCCGGGGCCCCCTCTTCCAGAGCCTTCGGGATCGCCCCCTTGGACTACGAAACCAGGGATAATTCGGTGAAAAACGACGCCTTCGAAGTAGTGATACAGAGCTAGGAAGACGAAGTTGTTGACCGTCTTAGGTGCCAACTCCGAATCGAGAGCCAAGACCATCTCGCCTTTGGAGGTTACCATCTTGGCGCTGTATCGCTTCGACGGCTGGATTCCCATCTCTGGAGGAGCCGAAAAGTGCTGCATCTTAGGAGAGGAACCGTCGAATTCTGGGAAAGCTGTGGTCATCTGATTGTGCCCTTTCGCTCACATTTGGCTGTTTGCATCAACTTCGGTCCTGCTATGGACCTTGAATCGTCACGGAGATCATCTTGTGTACGACTTTTGGCGTTCCGTTTGGAGAAGATCCACCATCGGCGGCAATCTTCTGCACAACGCTCATTCCAGAAGTCACCTGTCCAAAAAGTGAGTACGACGGCGGAAGCTGCTCCCCCTGGGTTCCGACCACTATGAAGAATTGACTTCCACCGGTGTTTGGCTGCCCGGTGTTGGCCATCGCCACCGATCCGATCTTGTATGCTCCCGCCTTTGGAAGCTCGTCGGGAATGGTGTATCCAGGCCCGCCGCTTCCGGTTCCTGTCGGATCTCCGCCTTGGACCACGAAGCCGGGGATGACCCTTTGGAAGATCACTCCGTCATAGAAGTGGTATCGGGCGAGGAAGACGAAGTTGTTGACCGTCTTGGGTGCCGCTTTAGCATCCAGAGCGATGTCAAAGGTCCCCACGTCAGTCTTGACTATCGCCGTGTAGTTGGCTGAAGGGTTGATGCACATAGGCGGAGCTTTTGTAAAGGCTATTTCTCTGGTCGCCGATCCCGCAGCTGGAGGACAGACTGGCGCTATGGCCTTGGTGGCTGCGGTTGTGGTTGTCGAGGCTGTCGAGGTCTTGGTCTTGGGCGCCGAACTAGAGGAAGAGCTGCTTCTGGAAACGAAGTATATGGCGGTCAGTGCAATCAGTGCACCAACCACGATGTAGATAATTCGTCTTCGGGTCTTGCCTCTTCGTTTTATGGCGGCTTCGGCTTGGGCCTTTTTGGCTTGGTTCTCGCGGATTCGTTGTCTTTTTTCACTAGGCACGGAAAAAGAACTTAGCAGCTATTTTGCGGGAAGGCATTTATACGGATCCATATAGCTGTCAGTACTTTCTTAGAGAGGAACTTTGCTTTGGGTGTATAGATGGTTCATTCACTTCTATTAGCTTTTAGACGTGGCATTGATAGTTCAAAAATTTGGTGGAACTTCTGTCGGCGACGTGGACCGGATAAAGGCGGTCGCCGATTACATAGCTCGCACAAAAAAGCACGGTAACGATGTTGTGGTGGTTGTCTCGGCAATGGGAAAGACCACGGACGAACTCATCCATCTGGCAAATGAGGTCTCGCACTCTCACCCGGGGCGGGAACTCGACATGCTCCTCACCTCCGGGGAGAGGATCTCGATGTCCCTTCTCGCCATGGCGCTGGCCGATCTTGATATCAAAGCTACGTCTTTTACGGGGTCGCAGGCTGGGATCATTACAGACACCGACCACACAAGGGCTAAGATTCTGGAGATTCGACCCGACAGACTGCTTGCGGCTATCAGGAGCGGATCTGTCCCGGTTGTCGCGGGGTTTCAGGGCGTCTCAACTACAAAGGACATCACGACGCTTGGCAGGGGTGGATCCGACACCACCGCCGTGGCACTTGCAGCTGCGCTCAACGCCGACATGTGTGAGATATATACCGACGTCTCCGGGGTGTTCACTGCAGATCCGAGGGTCGTTGGGACGGCGCACAGGATCAATGCGATCTCCTACGACGAAATGTTGGAGCTGGCAGCGTCCGGCGGTAGGGTGCTGGCGCTCAGGAGCGTCGAGTTTGCCAAGAATCACCATGTGCTTTTGCACGTCCGGTCAAGCTTTACCTGGGAGCCTGGTACCTGGGTTCGTGAGGAGAATGAAGAGATGGAACAGGCGGTAGTTTCAGCGATCAGCCATGATGTTTCGGAAGTGAAAGTGACGATAACCGGTGTCCCAGATAGGCCGGGAATTGCAGCGCGGATCTTCAGAGAGATCGCGGATGTCGGCGTAAACGTGGACATGATCGTGCAAAACACCTCGAGCGAGGGGCTGACCGACATCTCGTTCACCGTGCCAAAGGATGACATCAACGCCACCATGAATGTGGCTGGAGTGGTTGCAAGCGAGATCGGTGCTAGGAATGTGTACTCCGATCCCAATATCGCAAGGGTGTCCCTGGTCGGTGCAGGGATGAAGACGAATCCCGGTGTGACTGCCCAGATGTTCGAGACCCTGGCAAATGAGGGAATCAACATCGAAATGATCTCAACCTCTGCAATCAGGATCTCGTGCGTGGTTCGTGAGGATGCGGTTGAGCGCGCCGTCCAGTCTTTGCACGAGACCTTCAAGCTTTGAGATCGTCAGAAGCTGACAACTGGATGACATCTAGGCGGGTCGTAGACGCTGCCTGCCCAGTTAACCCTTAGAATCTACCTTTGTGAACATTGCAATCTTTGGAGCCACCGGACAAGTTGGGACCGTTATGCGGACCATACTTGAGGAGCGAAAGTTTCCTGTCGACAAAATTCGTTACTTTGCGTCGCCGAACTCGGTAGGTAAGGTCCTGCCTTGGAAGGGTAACGAGATTACCGTCGAGGATGCTAACTCCGGCGAGTACGGCGGGATCGACATCGCGTTATTTTCCGCCGGCGCCACAGCCTCTATAGAACTGGCTCCAAAGGTCGCTGACCAAGGAGCTCTGGTCATCGACAATTCATCCGCCTGGCGAATGGATCCGGAAGTTCCGCTCGTGGTACCTGAGGTCAATGGTCATGCGCTGTCGGACATTCGGAAGGGGATCATCGCGAATCCCAACTGCACCACGATCGTGGCAATGTCCGCCCTAAAGGCGCTCGATAGGATTGGATCTTTGAGGAAGCTGGTAGTCAGTACTTACCAGGCGGTCTCAGGAGCCGGTCTGGCAGGTGTCAACGAGTTGGCAAAGCAGTTGAGCGACAAAGAGGGTCAACTGATGTGGCTGGCGTATGACGGGAGGGCTGTGGATTTCGGCAAGCCTGTGACATTTGTCGGACCGATCGCCGCCAACGTGCTTCCGATCGCCGGCACTTTGGTCGACGAAGAGACCAACGAAGAACACAAGTTTCGAGACGAGTCCAGGAAGATCCTGGAGCTTCCGGAGCTCGAGGTCAGTGTGACTTGTGTGAGGGTTCCAGTCTTTACGGGCCACTCCGTTTCCATCTATGCAGAGCTGGGCAGGGAGGTCTCGACGGCAGAGGCTACTCGCGCACTCTCCGAGGCGCCCGGAGTAAAGGTCGTAGACTTGCCCAACCCTCTGGATTCGGCGGGCAGGGACCAGTGCCTGGTTGGCAGGATCCGAAAGGATCCTGGCTCGAGACCCGCGATCAATTTTTTCGTGTCGGGAGACAACCTGCGAAAGGGAGCGGCTCTGAACGCGATTCAGATCGCCGAGGCTGTAATCAAAAACCGCGCCTAGATCCTGTGGCTCGGGCTTCTCGCCGGTCGAGAGCAGATCCTCTCACGCTACCTGGAGTGACCGCTTGGCAAGCCCCCACCAGAAACCGTCGATGATTGTATCAGGGCGGTCGCCAGGGTTTCTTGCGGCCCCCAGAATCACGAAAAGGGGCGCAAGATGCTCGGCAGTTGGGTGCGCGTAGGGCATACCGGGCGCTTTTTCGAAGTTCATCAACGTGTCCAGGTCTCCCTTGTCGAGTGCCTCTTTGGCCCATTCGTCGAACTCCGCCGACCATGCCGGTGCCGGCGCGTTCGAGGTGAAATCGCGGAGGAACGGTAGTCCGTGGGTCATGAACCCCGACCCAATTATGAGCACCCCCTCGTCGCGCAGGGGACGAAGCACGGTTCCTATGTCGAAGAGCTTTTTGGGGTCGAGAGTGGGAAGCGAGAGCTGGAGCACCGGAGTTGTGGCATCAGGATAGAGCACCTTTAGCGGAACCCACGAGCCATGGTCGAGTCCTCGACTCGGGTCCTGGTGCAAGGAGTAGCTCGTAGGAATGGCGGCCCTGATTTTTTCGGCGAGCGCGCTTGCATCAGGGGTTGGGTACCTCATCGAGTAGAAACGGTCTTCAAACCCCCAGAAGTCATAGACCAGCGCTGTGTTAGCGTGGGTGGCGGAGAGCGATAGAGGGGCTTCCTCCCAATGTGCTGACACGACAAGGATCTCTTTCGGTTTGGGCATCATCACCGACCACTCGGCTAGCTGCCTTGTCCAAAGAGCGTCGTCCAAAAGCGGTGGTGCGCCGTGTCCTATGTAGATGGCAGGCATTGCCGTATCATGTTTGATATCATCCCGGTTTGGATCGCTCATTCGTACCTCGGATCATGTGCACTTTGCTGACGCATAGCTAAACGTTTTCTAGTGTGAAAATATTTCGATCCTGCATTGCGGGCGCGGATGAAATATCGTCGGCGCTGTTGATAGGGCGTCTTGCTGGTAGCTTTGTAGTTCGATTGGTTCGGACACAAACCTGATCTAAAGACGAAAGGATTTTGCTTGAGACTCTCGATTTCTTCTACGTCTACTCGCACTTTTGTTGTGATTCCCGCTGTGGTCATGGCCGAGCAACTGGTTTCACGGCGCAAGCTGCACTTCAAGTTTGCCCCGCTTCTACTCTGGGGCTATCTGCAGTATCGGCTCAGCGGTGACTACCGGAGCAAGGTCGCAGGCGGCCCTTCAGGGATGTCTCAGGGATTTCCGGAGGGGATTGTAACGACGGGGATCTACAGATGGACAAGGAACCCGATGTATCTTGGCCACATGATCTTTCTGAGTGGTCTGACGCTTCTCACGCGGTCTCCCATAGCTCTTGCAGCCATCTCTTCGGTCATTCCATGGTATAACGAACGCGTCAAGAGGGACGAGGAGCGCCTTGCGAAGAAGTTTGGGCCGGTCTATGAACAATATCGAGATAGCGTGCCTCGCTGGATCGGGATTCCCGAGCAGCTCAGGCACGTGATCGAGGGATCCGAAACCAAGCTGGAGAGGGTCTGACAGAACCAGAGATATAGCTAGGAAATGAGTCAGCTGCGCCAAGTCGGTCAACTGTTAGAGTGTGCCGGTGGCCAGCTGCAGCAGGAGGCTACTTGCGGCGACGAGGATCCAGAGGATCGCACCGAGTGCAAGAGGCCTAAGGCCTGCAAGTCGGATCTTGTCCACTCTTGTCGACAGGCCTATCGCTCCAAGGGCGATTGTGATCATGAACTGCGCGAGTTCAGAGAGAGTGGTGTGCACTCCGCTCGGAATCAGACCGAAGGTGTTTAAAAAGACTGCAAGCAAGAACCAGCCTATGAAGATTGGCAGAACCTTGTGAACGTGTTTGAAATGGTGGAATCTCGAGACCGGACCCAAGTCGTTGGCGGCCTTTTTTGAGCGCCAGAACGCTATCGCGATCGTGATCGGGATGATCATCAGTGTTCTCGTGAGTTTTACGATGATCGCGTAGGGCGTGGAGTGCAGTGAGAATATCGAGGCCGCTGCAACCACTGATGACATGTCGTTGACCGCGGTGCCCGCCCAGAGTCCGAATGCGTGAGGAGTCAGCGAGATCAGATGCCCGAAAGTGGGAAATGTCAGAACCGCAAGGACATTGAAGGCAAAGATGGTGGCGATCGCATAGGACACGTCTGTCTCTGAGGCCTCGATTACGGCATCGGTTGCAGCGATCGCGGATGCACCACAGATACCGGTTCCGACGCCGATGAGAGTGCGAAGATCCTTTGAGATTCCGAGCGTGCGGCCGAATATCCAAGCTCCGAGGAGTGCGACGCTCAGAGTTCCCAGCAGCACCGGCAAGGAAGAGGTTCCCGTCGAGACTACCTGTCTGAACGATAGGCCCGTCCCGAGGACCACGATTGAGCCCTGAAGGACTGCTTTGCTCGAAAAGGATAGGCCTGGTAGCAGTTTTGGAGAGTTCTTTCTCATCGTGGAGACTACGATTCCGATCACGATTGCAAAGACGGGTGCTCCTACGATGGGAGCCACCTTTCCAAGCACTGTGGCAATTCCCGCTAGCGCGGTTGCGACGGCAAGGCCCGGTGCGATTTCCCGTAGGCTCGCTCGGTTTCGCCCTTTGGGCACTACAGGCTCAACGTGCAACTCCTCAGGGATAGCTGATTGTTGGTTTGTCATGGCTACAGTCTGAGCGATTCTCTGATGGCCGGTTGCTGCTGATTTGTTTAGAAAGCTATAAGCTTTCCTTATGCCACTTTCGCTTCCGGTTCCTGACCTGGTCTCACTTGATCTTCTTCGCAGCGTTGCCGAGTTCGGATCTATCCGTCAGGCGGCGATCGCCCACAATGTGAGCCAGCCTGCGGCGAGCATGAGATTGAAATCCCTCGAAAAGTCGCTGGGCTTGACGCTATTAGATCGAAGCGGCGGCAATGCGAGGTTGACGCCGGCCGGTGCAGCTGTGGTCGAGTGGAGCGCGCAAATTCTCGAGGGTGTCTCCGAGCTGTTGGTCGGCGCTCGGGCGCTTCGTCGCGAGGGGCAGAGCAGTTTGCGGGTGGCTGCAAGCATGACGGTAGCCGAATACATGGTCCCGGTCTGGTTGGTAAAGCTGAACTCAGTGGTGCCTGACATTTCAGTCTCTCTTCAGATGGGCAACACGGAGCAGGTTGCCGAGATAATCAGATCGCAGAAGGCGGACATAGGCTTTGTAGAGGGTTGGAGCGTTCCGCACGAGTTCAATCATCGCATTGTTGCAGATGACGATCTGGCAGTCGTAGTCCCGCCTGACCACCCCTGGGCGCACAGGAAGAAGGTCGTCACAGCCAAAGTGCTTGCATCTACGCCGCTCATCTTGAGAGAGCTTGGCTCGGGCGCACGCGAGGTCTTGGGCAAGGCCTTGGAGGCTCACGGACTTCAGCCGCTTCCGTTCGTAGAGGTCGGTTCCAACACTGCGATCAAGGCCATGGTTCTTTCGGGCGTCGCTCCCGGAGTGCTTTCGAGTTTTGTCACAAAGGCCGAAGTGGAGACCGGAAGGCTGGTCGTGGTGAAGACCAGGGGAGTTTCGCTTGACCGCTCTATCAGGGCGATCTGGAGCAAAGGCGGTGAACAGACACCTTCGGCCAAGAGGCTTCTGAAGTTGATTTCGGACGGCCGTTGACGGCCGCTGACGGCTGCATTCTTCGGGCGTCAGACATCTCTACTCTCTGTGACGCTGCAGTTTTGGAGGGCTCCGGCGCGTTTGAAAACTCCGTCTAGGCAGCCAAGGAATAGCTGAACCGGAGTTGGTGTTGACTCTGGAAAGGTCTTTGAGTACTGCCAAGAGGAGTGGACGATGCCGGCTGTTTCCGTGGAGAACATTCTCGCACTGCCAAGAATACCCGCAATCCAAAGAGCCGTGCTAAGGGAAAGGCCGGTCAAGTCGGTGACGACAGCACCCAGTGGCTATGAAGGCGAGGGTTTTCCCGTGAGGCGGGCTTTCGCTGGTGTTTCAACCGCTGAACTCGATCCCTTTGTCCATATGGATCAGATGGGGGAGGTCGATTATGCGCCCGGTGAGGCCAAGGGGACACCATGGCATCCTCATAGGGGCTTTGAGACAGTGACCTACATCATCGATGGTACCTTTGTTCACCAGGATTCGAACGGTGGTGGCGGGCTGATAACCAACGGCGACACTCAGTGGATGACCGCAGGAGCCGGAATTTTGCATATAGAGGCCCCACCAGAGAACCTGGTTTTGAGCGGCGGGCTTTTCCACGGTATCCAGCTATGGGTGAACCTTCCTGCGGCGAACAAGTTCAATAATCCGGCATATCAAGATATCCGGGCGCAAGAGGCGGCCCTGCTCTCCTCGCAGGACGGCGGTACTCTGCTACGCGTTATCGCTGGGGAGGTGGCCGGCCACAAGGGTCCCGGTTCGACCTTCACACCTATAACATTGATTCACGCCTCTGTGAGTCCTGGGGCAACATTGGAACTTCCGTGGAGCCCCGACTTCAACGCTTTGGTCTACGTACTGGCAGGCAAGGGGAGCGTGGGTTCGCAACATCGCCTGATCCGCAGTGGTCAGTTGGCCGTTTTCGGCGACGGGGATTGGCTCTCTTTCTCCGCGGAGTCCAAACAGGATTCCAATACCCCGAGTGTTGAAGTCCTAATCTTGGGCGGGCTGCCAATTCGTGAACGAGTAGTCCATTACGGGCCGTTCGTGATGAATACCGAGGATGAGATAGTAAAGGCTTTGGAAGATTATAGGGCGGGAAGGCTCGGCACGATCCCCGCCGTAAACGTTCCCCACCGTCACCCCGGAGATATCGAGCTGCCGTAGATGTCGTGGGGTGTCCCTGGGACTTTGGGTCCACCCCGAGTCGGCCAACACTGAGATGCATGGGCAGACCGATACTTTTTTGCGAATCCCTCTGATGGTGTGATCAGCAAGATCTGCAGGCATATAATGTTATTGCGACCTACTCGCAATTAGAAGATTGTCAGATTAATTTTTGGTCATCAGAGTTTCTAGAGGGTGAATGTTACAGATGGCGGCTGCGAACCCGGAACAAGCACCAAATGCACTCAGGCAGAACCTGAAGATGGCGGACTTGGTAGCTCTCTCGGTTTCAAGCGTCGGACCTCTCTTCTCGATAGCAGCAACTGGTGGCGTGATGGCTGCGAACGCGGGGTTGTGGACGATTCCAGCTATAGCCCTCATTGCGATTCCATTTGTCCTTGCCTCATTTATATTCAGGCTCCTCAACAGGCACTTTCCGCATGCCGGGGCTTCATACCACTGGTCCGCCAGAGTCCTGGGCATCAAGGCCTCGCGCTTTCAGGCGTGGATTTTGATCCTGGCATATTTCGCATCGATTCCGCCGATCATAATCCCAGCCGCGAACTATACCCTCAACTTGCTCTTTCCCTCTTACCATCCTTCAGCTTTCGCAGAGATCATGGCGGCGATGTTTTGGTCCGCCTTTGCTCTGGTCCCGCTCTTGAGGGGCTCAAGGCCGACAGCCAAGCTGACCCAGCTTTTCCTTGGCATCGAGTTGTTGTCGGTTATTTTTATCGCCGTTGTAGCCATCTTACGATGGCACGCAATCGCAGTGCCGATGCATTTTGGAAAGCCACCAATAGGCGGAATAATCGTGACTGCGGTAGTAGCCGCGACGATACTCGACGGTTGGGAGATCGACAGCTACGCCTCGGAGGAGGCAGTGAATCCTAAAGGGGATCCAGGCGTTGGTGGCATTGTCGGTGCGCTGATGGCACTTGGATTCTATGCTCTGATATACCCTTTGATGTTCGGTGAGACTCCGCTGAACCTGCTGTCCGGAGCCCCCAACCCAATGTCGGTTTGGGCTCAACGGCTGATGCCCCACGCGCCGTCACTGATGCTAATCCCCGTCCTGGCCTCGACGGCGGGAGGGCTATGGCTCACATCGTTTATTCTGATTCGAGCTTTGCACGCCATGGGCAGGGAAGGTCTCGTATTTTCCGCTTTCGCCAAGATCAACTCTCGGGGAGTGCCCGGGATAGCTACCGTAGTCACCCTTTCTGCAGCTTTCTTGGTCACTCTCGGTCAGACCCTTTTCTCCTCTCTGAGCTTGTTCTTTGGACTCGTCTTGTCGGCCGCAGGTTTCTTTCTGGTTGCGGAGTTTTTCCTTGATTCGGTGACTGCAACAGTTTTTCTCTTTCGAATGCACACATGGAAAAGCGGCGACAGGCCCCATGGGCACAAGGTGCTGCTTGCGGGTGCTGTGCTTTCAGCCCTTGCCTTCTTTTTCTTCATGGTCGGGTTCTTCATCTTCGGTCCAAAGGCGATCGGACCATCGGTCGATTACGTCGTGGGGACACTTATCGTGCTCGGCTTCGGCTTCGTGTTCTTCGCCAAGAGGCACAGTTCCATCTACATGTTCCACGGGAACGCGGTGGAACCCGTTGGCGAAGCGGAGACGCTGGTCGGCTCGGTCGATAGGGCAAACGGCTAGCATTTCGATGGCCATTTGGCGGCTCTCGGGCTAGTGTCGACACAGCTTCAGCGTGAGCAGTGCATCTCTGTGCGATTGTCTTGTGCCGGAATGGTTGGGTTTCGAAATCTTCTATTTGGGCGAGGGAAGCGTAGGCCTAATTATCTGAGCGAGGCTCATTGCCAGCAAGAATCTCACCACTATGGCGAGGAGAAATCCAGCGGCGACGATCATGATGATGGTCGAGTTGGGGATGGACAGTTCGAAGAAGGAGCGTCCTTGGGGAAAAAGGAGTATCCCGGCGTAGATGGCGAAAAGGCCTAGGCATAAGAAGATGACCGCCAGACCCCTCATTAAGCTCGAGGCTTCGATGAGAATGATAAGGTAGAGCATCACCAGCAGCAGCACCGAAGTTGCGATGGTCCGAGCCTCTACGAGCGAGAGGTCGAAGATTTCAAGCGCAGCCAGATACGCGGCTGTCACTCCGAGTCCCGCGCTCAATCCTGCTGGGATAGAGAATTTGGCCACCTCACGGAGAAATCCCGCGAAGCTGACTCTTCCCTGGCTTGGCGCCAGAGCTACGAAGAACGCCGGAATTCCCACTCCTAGAGATGCGATGAGAGTCATGTGACGCGGCAGGAGAGGGTATGCGGTCGGCGATATAACGAAGGCCAGGATCATAAATGCTGTGACGGCAGACTTGGTGACGAAAAGCTTGGTCACCCTTTGAAGGTTCCTTAGGGTCGTCCGGCCCTCGGCTACCAGCTGCGGCAGGACTGCGAAGTCGTCGCGAATGAGCACCAGATCGGCGACGCTCTTGGCCATCTGGACCCCGCTGCCCTGGGCGATCGCGAGCCGGGCGGCCTTCATCCCTGGCACGTCGTTTACTCCGTCCCCGACCATCGCGACGTAATGCCCGTCTGATAGCAGCGCCTCGATAACTCGTTTTTTCCCTTCGGGAGAAATCCGCCCTATGACATTGCGCTCTCGCAAGAGATCAAGGAGGGCTCTGTCATCCTCTGGGAGGTTTCGTCCGTCTATCGCACCTTCGCTGGTCGGTATGCCAACGTCCCCAGCGATTGCGAGCACTGTCTCCGGGCGGTCACCGGATAGCACTTTGAGCTGTACTTTCTGAGACTGGAAGAACTCCACCGTCGTGCGTGCGTTCGGGCGCAGGTTCTCGGCGAGTATGACCAGGCCAAGCGGTATCAGATTGGGTGGAGGACCTTCCATCGGGTCTACGGCTCCAAATGGTTCAGCCCTTCGAGCTATCGCAACAACCCTTCGTCCAAAGCTGGCCTCCAGCTCGACGCGTTTCGACAGCTCTCCCATGGGAAGTAGTTCTGGCGCTCCGAGAACGTAGCTGATCTCATCAACACGGACCCCACTCCAACGCCAACGGGACGAAAACGGGATCTCCTGCGTAGCGGCGCGAGGCTCGCAGGGAAAACTCTTGCTTATCGCTCTCAGAGTGGAGTTTTTCCCACTGGAGGCGGAGGCGAATAGGCAAAGCGCCCTATGCAGCTTCTCTTCTCCGCCGTGCGGCGCAGCTGTTTCGATGACCCTGAGGTTCGCTTCGGTGAGAGTGCCTGTCTTGTCGAGGCAGATTATGTCGACAGAGGCGAGGGACTCCATGGCGTTGATCTGTTGCGCGAGCGCCCCATGTCGAGCCATGCGAACCGCCGAAACCGCGAAGGTGAGGTTGACGAGCAGGATCAGCCCCTCAGGGACGAGTGGCACGATTGCGGCGACGGACGTGGACACAGTGCTTCCAATGGGCGTTCGACGATGCCAGAAGGCGTAGCCGAGCAGAATGCTTAGAGGGATCATCGTGCCTACCAGGATGTACAACAGCCTGTTCATCGTCGTTTCTAGCGGAGAGCGGGGATGCCTGAACTTTCGGGCCTCCCCAGTTATTTGTGCTGCATAGCTTTCGTTTCCGATCGCGCTGATTCTGTAGCGTGCTGTGCCCTCGGCAACGAACGACCCTGAATGCAGCTCGTCTTCACTTGCGTGATGGACTGTACGAGACTCGCCGGTGAGGATCGACTCGTCCAACTGAAGACCCTCACTCGATTCGACCTTTCCGTCCGCTATCAGCTGATCACCCGGCTGGAGGAGCACGAGGTCGCCTTCTACGACCTCTTCGCGGGGAAGTCTCGTGGGCTTTCCATCGCGAAAGACCATGGCATTTGGCACAACCAATGCGGACAGGCGGTCCAGTGCTAACTTCGCACGGACTTCCTGGACTGTTCCGATGAGGGTATTGACCACAAGAATCCCCAAGAAGAGTGCGTCTTGCCACGACCCATATATGAGGGTAACCGTTCCAAAGAATGCCAGAATCAGGTTGAAGACGGTAAAGACATTGGCACGGATGATACTCGCGTATGATCGTGAGGTTCTGAGAGTCTCGAGCGGGCCACGTTCCGATAAGCGGTGGGCAGCCTCAGCGGTTGATAGTCCTTCGTGGCTATCCATCGCCTGCCTGCCAGCATTCCTTGGCCGGGTTTTCCGGTAGGCCGACTTCGCGAGGTCTTAGAGGCAGTTCTGTGTCTGGGCCGGAGCACAGCGCTCTACTCATCGATTCCTCACTAATTTGTAGATTTCGAACCACGCAATTCCTAAAAGGCCCGCCAGCACGGAGATGAGCCATTCTCGTGCCGTCATGGGTCCGAAGCCGAATGGGCGCCTGAGGGCGGCCACGTTTACGAGAGCCATCAAAACGATGGCTGCGCCGGCTAGGATCCATTTGACGCTAGGGTTCTTTCTTTGACGGAACAGCTGGAAGATCGAGAGTTTCCATGATCGGTTCGCTAGAATCAACGACAGGTTTCCGACCATCAGCGTGGTGAATGTCATAGAGCGCACTATATCGTTAGGTCTCGATCCGAGGACAGTCCAGAGGTAGACCCCGAGCACGGCTGCGAGTAACGATATGCCCTGAAGCCCCGATAGCGTCAATACGGTTTTGGAGAAGAGAGGTTCGTCGACCCGCCTGGGCTTCTGCTCCATTATTTTCGGGTCGATCCTTTCAGCTTCGAAAACGAATGAAAGTGCCGGGTCGATTATCAGCTGCAAGAATGCGATCTGGACCGGAAGAAGGACTAAAGGCCACGCCGCGACGAACACGGGTATGAGCGACATGGCGAATATTGAGACGTGAACAGCAAGAAGGTACGAAACCGCCTTGCGTATGTTGTCGTAGATGCCCCGACCTTGGCGGATTCCTTCGACGATGGAGGAGAAGTCGTCATCGGTGATGACGAGTGCCGCAGCTTCGCGTGCCACGTCCGTACCTCTTGCACCCATTGCTATCCCTATATCTGCGGCGCGCAGAGCCGGGGCGTCGTTCACTCCGTCACCGGTCATTCCCACAACCTCGCCGTTTTCTTTTAACGCCCTTATAAGTTGAAGCTTTTGTTGGGGGACCATACGGGCGAACACGCTGACGCTCTGGATCCGACGGTCGAGTTCTTCATCGCTCATCGATTCGAGCTCCGTCCCGGTGATGCAGCCTGCGGAGTAGTCGAGGCCGACCTCCTTCGCAATCGCAAGGGCCGTTCCCTGGTAGTCTCCAGTGATCATAATCACTCTTACACCTGCACGGGTACACTCGGCGACGGCATCTGCAACCCCTGGCCGCAATGGGTCGCGCAGGCAGGCCAAACCGAGATATTCGAAATCAAAGTCACGGGGATGGTTCGGTAGCGCGTTGTCCTGGTCAAGCCTCGACCTAGCCACCGCCAGTACCCTTTCACCGGTGGCGGCGGCTGTTTCAACCAACTCAGTAAGCTCTTTTGTGTGCTGCGCATCCATGTGGCATAGCTCTGCCACTGCTTCGGGAGCGCCTTTCGCGGCTATGACATAGTGGCTCGCACTGTTTGGCTGCCATACGTGCGAGAGTGCCAGCAGATCCTCTGAAAGAGGGTATTCGAGCACCAGCTTCCAGTCATCGTGGCGGTATCCCGTTCCTGCTAGGTAGGTGTCTTCCAGGCGTCTAAAAGACTTGTCCATGGGATCGAAAGGGTCGATCGGAGAGGCAAGCACGGCGTATTCGACGAGTTCAAGGAACGGTTGGGGAAGTGGTCTGCCGTCCAGTTTGAAGGGTTGATCATTGATGATCAGTTCTGCCACGGTCATGGCGTTCATCGTCAGCGTGCCGGTCTTGTCGACGCAGATCGCTGTCGCTGAACCAAGTGTCTCTATCACGGGTGCATGCCGCGCCAGGACGCTCTTTTGAGACATTCTCCACGCCCCCAGCGCCAGAAAGACCGTCAGTATCACCGGCAGCTCTTCTGGCAGCGTGGCCATGGCCGTTCCGATCCCGGCCAGAAAGCCTTCTAGCCATCGGCCTCTCGTGATTCCGTACGCGATCACGACCACTGAGGCGGCGATTAGGCTCAGACCAGCCACTATCCAGATCAGGCGGGTGATTTTTTGTTGAAGAGGCGTTTTCTCCGTCTCTATCGTGCTCAGTGCTGTGCCTATGCGCCCGAGTTCGGTGTCGATGCCAGTGTGTTTTACCAGTGCTATTCCATGGCCTTTTACAACAAGGGTTCCAGAGAATACCCAGGGCGTCCCATCACCCCCGGGTTTACCGATCTCCGCTCCAGCTTTCTCAAGATTCACCGGAGCTTTCCGGACTGGGACGGACTCGCCGGTCAGGGCGGATTCGTCCACCAATATGTTCACGCCGTCCACGAGCACCGCATCGGCAGGAACTCTGTCTCCCTCAGCAAGCAGTGCAACGTCGTCGCGGACGACCTCGAATCCGGCGATGCGAGTTTGTCGACCGTCTCGCATAACGAGAGCCCGGGGTGACGACATGTCGCGGAGCGCTGAAAGCGCGTTCTCGGTCTTTCGTTCCTGATAGATGGAGATTGCGATCACGACGACGATGAAAGACATCAGGATTGAACCGTCAAGCGGCTCGGAAAGCAGGAAGTTTATAATCCCAGCTACCAAAAGGAGTAGAAGCATCGGTTCGCGCACTACGTCCCATGACTGTTTGGTCAGGGAGCGCTTCTTTGTCGCGGGAAGTTCGTTCGCCCCTTCCGTCTTGAGTCGAAGCGCGGCTTCTTGAGAGCTAAGACCCTTTAGTAGCATCTCCTCGGTCACCGTATTTCCGCGATCCATCCGACCACCTTCGATGAAGGACAATTCCGGGGGTCGGACGCCCCTCGACCCGGCGGTGAGCCTCGGCCGGCTTTTCGATGTGCCGATCCTATGTACCAGGATTTTATCGAACGCCGGACTCTCTATCAACAAGAGACTGCAGTGGTGTGTTCTCTTCGCTGTCCTGGCGGCAGTTGGCTCTGCAAATAGGGCAGGCGAGATATACCGCTTATCCTTGGAGGGTCAGACGACGGCCCCTGAGAGTTGCCAACGAGAGAGCCAGGGCGACGGCGAGGGTGACCGACAGCAGCACAACGACACCCCACTCGTTTGGCTGCATCCAGTTGGTCACGTTGTCACCGACTGCGACCCCGCCGTATATGTTCGGTGGGGGGTGCGGGGCATCCAGTTGTGGCTGGTAGCTTTCGGACACCAGAACATAGTTCCCCGGACTGTTGGCGTAGAGCCTGCCCACGACGCGACCGATTTTGCCATGGCTGCTGTACTCGGGCATCGGTGAAACTGCGGTCACCTCAACGGCATGGCCCGATGGGTCGATGACTCTGAGCGCAAGATCACCGAGGGAGGGGTAGCCCGAGTAAACATTTCCACCCTCCGCGTATACATAGAGCGTACGTGGGCTGCTGGTCTTGACAATGAGACTGCCCGGAACCCTTGTGCGGACAAAGTCGTCAGCATGGAGGGTCAGCAAGGTTTGGGCAGCGAAGAGCCATATGAAGCTGCCTGCGATCCCGGCGAGTGCCACCAGAGCCGCCAGCTTGTATCCGGACAGAGCACCCCCGTTTCCTGCTGGTCGGGAGGAGGAAGTTTGAGAGTCCTTGCGCGTAAGCCAAAGGCATATCGAAAGCGTTAACAGCGCGGCGGCTGCGAACACCGCAATCAGGAAGTTGGCGAGTTTGGTCGAAGTCGAGAAGCCCATCTCTTCGAGGGTTGAGCCAGCAGTCTCCTCGAGAGCGAGGAACACTGCGAGGGAGAGCAACCATACTGCCAGGCGGCCCCTTCGTGAGCCGAGTCGAGCTGAGTGGACCCCGAGTATGAGACCCACGACAAGAACCCAGATCACCAGTACCAGGGCTGGCAGCTCGCGCATAAAGGCATTCCACCCAGTAATTCGCTCGGGCTGATTCATCACTGCGCTGGTAAGCATGTACAGCTCCCAGAGAAAGAGGATCACGGAAGAGATGACAACCCCCAAGAATGAGAGCAGCGCAAGATTTCCCTGTCGATTGCTTGGCGGTGCAAGGGGGTGATTCATAGCTATCTCCCCTCGGCGACTCTGTGGCTTGGCGAATATGGTCCAACCGGAGATCCGTTCCAAGATCCGATTCCAGTTGAGCGCGGTAGCGGTAAAGTGAGCGTGTCCGGATGCATTCTGGCAGCCGGTCGAACTTTCGAGCCTTGTATCCTGCCTCCTTGATTAGGCAGCGGAGAGGCTATCCGGCTGAGGGCGGAGGCGCGCTGGTTGCTCCAGAATCTCCGTGAGCATGTTTCTTTGCGAAGATCAGCGCAGATCGGGAGCTGGGTGTGAGGTAAGCAATCCCAAGAAAATGCGGCAGACGGTACCTTGCTCTCAGTTGGAGCAGCTTCAAGCCTCGTAATCGCCATCGCGACTCCTCCGACGGTTGAGGAGAGCACAGCAGGCCGTCACCGCCAAGACTAGTGGCACTCGACAGGCCCAGCTGTAATTGCCCGACGAGAGCACCCGAGCGAGCCCATGATAGACATCGCTCAACCACCGTGAGCAGATGGTCGGGAAGGCGGGACTTGAACCCGCGGCCTCAGCGTCCCGAACGCTGCGCGCTACCAAGCTGCGCTACTTCCCGTAAATTGCAGTTAAACCAATCAGTTTGGTCTGTCTAGATACTCTAGTTGGGATTGAGTTCAGTTGGCTGGTGCAAAGGCAGTGTCTTCGAATTGGCCAGAGGTGAGCATTTCGTTCACCGCCCTCTTGATCTTGAGCGAGTCCAGGGGCTTGATGATGAAACCATCGGCACCGGAGCGCCGGGTCATGAATACATCAGCCCTTCTGTCGAGAAGTACCAGTACTTTTGTCGGGTCGATTCTCTGGGCTTTTTCACCCAGCCTGATTTCCAGCGTTATGGCGGTTGCTCCCATATTGGCAACCTGCAGATCAACTATCACGAGGTCGGGGCTCTCCTCTTTGAGCAACTCCATGAGCTCTTTGCCCGATGAGAGTTCCACTACCTCGTTCTTTGGCCCTGCTACTGCCGAGCTGACCAAGTTCTTCAGGTTTTGCGAGTCAGAAACTATGTATATCAATGGCACGGTAAAGAACCTACTTTATTTTTGCAGAAATTGCACTTTCATGGTGAAACTGAGTTTTCAAATGTCGATCTGGAATCCACAAGAACCTCCCCGATCTCTTGGATCTCGCCAAGTGACCCAATGTCGTGAGGCAGAAGAGGGACCAGGATGTGTCTGTCCTTTCCAACTATTACCGAGAGTCTAGATAGCTGTTCGAGTTCGGCTGATCGGAGACGGACCAGATATTCGAGGTTTTCCCGGATTTCCTTTGGCACTTCGATGCGACCGTCTTCCAGCTCGTTGCCGAATTCCGGGGTAACCCTGTTGGAGATGATCATGTCGACATCGAGTTCGTACTCGTCCAGCCTTGAGGCGAAGTAGAGCGCTTCGTCGATCGTGTCCTTGTGGGTTCCGGTCACTAGCACAAATGAGGTCGAATCTTGTGCCAAAAGGTCCTGAACCTCGGCCGCCCGCTTCTTGAAGCCCTCCTCCATCCCTTCAAATGCCTGGAAGAACTCGACTGCGTCGGAGACGACCTGTGCTCCCACCACTTTTGAAATTGTCCTCAACAATATGCGCGTTGCCACCGTCACTGGCCGGAAGACGCTTTGCGATGGGGATATGAGGAGCCGAAACATTCGGTTTTCCAGAAAGCCGACCAAGCGTTTGGGAGCATTGAGGAATTCGATAGCGTTCCTGGCCGGAGGAGTGTCCACAACGAGGAGGTCGAAACGGGGGTCTGACGCAAGTTCATGAAGCTTCTCCATCGCCATGTACTCTTGAGTTCCGGAAAGGTTCTCGGTAAGGTTTTGGTAGATAGTGTTATGAAAGATCTTCTCGACTTGTTCTGGCGAGGTCGCAAACTTCTGAACCAGCTCGTCAAAGGTTGAGTTGGGATCGAGCATCACAGCCCAGAGGTCGAACTCGGGCGCGGTATCGATCTTTCTGGGAGTGTTGGCGAGTTCAGCAATGCCCATCGCGTCGGCCAAGCGCTTGGCGGGATCGATAGTGACCACGCAGACATGTCTCCCGGCCTTGGCGGCCATATATCCGAGCGCGGCTGCGGTGGTGGTCTTGCCGACACCTCCGGTGCCGAGACAGACGATCACTTTGGATCGTTCAATTATGTCGAGGCTCATGTCTTGGCCCGAATCTGGAGTTCGACGATATCAGCCAAGTACCTGATGTCGTCTTTGCTGAGTTCGACCGTAGGCACCAGAGGAACTTCTATTGGCTTGAGTCCGAACGCCTTTGCAGCCATGGTCTCGAAGCGCTTTTGCGACTGCGATCGAGTCCTCATGTACTCTGCGGCTTGGTAGAAAGGGGACGTGGACTCGAGAAAAGAGAGATCTTGCACGCTGTCATTGCCAGGTATCGATGGAAGCACGGAGTTGATGAAGAGTGCACAGGGCACGATGCCGGAGTTCTCCTTCAGCTGCTTCATAGTCTCGATGCTTTCTTTGACCGGGGTCTCCTCGGCGATGGTCACGAAGGCCACCCCGAGCCGAGTTGGGTCGTCGAGCATTTCGAGGACCTCTTTGGATTGCTTCCGCAGTGGGCCGGCGGCGGCGATATCGGCCAGCCCTTTTGGCGTCGCAATCAATCGAAGAAAGTGTCCGGAGGCCGGCGCGTCGAAAATGATCAGGTCTGCGGCGTCGGATCTTTCCATCTGTTTTATCTTTGCTAGTACCAACAGGTCGGCAATACCGGGTATGGCTGTCGAGATGATGCTGGCCAGCCCTGTCGATGAAAGGCGTTTTCCAAGCTGGCCAAGACCGTGCTCGTTCAGGTAGCTAATAAGCACCTGGCCTGGCTCAAGGGAGCTGAAGCTTAGCAGCGGGTCTTCCTTGGCCAGAAAGTGGGTTCCTGAAGTTCCTGCTATTACTGCGACACGCTTGCCTACCTTTGTGCCAAGTTCTGCTAGAACCCTGGCTACGGTCGTCCTGCCAGTGCCGCCCTTTCCCACAACGACAAGAACCTTCTGGGCAAACAGGTCAAAGATCTTCTTTTTGTGACCTATATTGGCCGAATTTGGCAAATCTACTCTCCGCTCCGCATACAAGTATAGGAGAGCCAGCCTAGAACATCAGATTCACTGTATCCGAGCCGGCGAATCCACGAAATAGTCATACACCACGAGGGCGAAGATAATGACGGTTATCACATGCACCGTGGTACACCATAAACATATCGAGTTGATTATAAGAAGCTCGGCAGACACCAGCCAGAGCACAAATGCCACGCCCAAGACCATCGATCCCAATCTCGGTACCCTAAGACTGGCCTGTCTGAATCCCCAGGGCGAATTGAGGACCGACAGGTAGACGAAATAGATCAGACCCAAGATCGCCACTGGTATTCCGAGAAAGTATGACTGTGCTGAACTGGTTACCTTGGCACAGTCGATCACACCGGTCGAGGGGCAGGCGAGAATGCCTGGTGAGGTGAAGTGCGCGATCGTCAGATAGATCGTGATCGGAATTCCAACCAAGCTGAGTCCGAAGCAGACGTACCTGACCGGCGTCATCGAGGTGGATCTGGTGTCCTCAATCATTTCCATCTTCTAACTCTCCGTTCAAACTGGCAGTTTTCCTAGGTCCCAAATCTTTCTCTGCTCTTTCAGATGTTGTCCTTTGGAAACGGCTTGCGCAGCTTGGCGTCCACTACTTGAGTGCCTTTTCTATCTGCTGGATATAGCCGAGGTTACAGACATTGGATGGCTGGTTGTTATCGATCTTGCAGACAGTTGCGGTGATGATGTTGGCAGTTCCGATGATCGCCTTGGCCGGTGCCGAAGAGGGTTGTGCCAGGCTCCCGGCGATTGTCTGCAAAGAGAGTCCCTGAAGGAGGCCAGGGTTGTAGCTCGCTCCGCCGAGCACATACTTGTTAGCAAAGTCGACGAAAGGAATGCCGTCAGCAGTTGGTGTATATGGCGGCTTGTCCCAGGTGGAAAGCAGATTGTTCTGCGCTGTAGTCGGAGTTTGCAGCGTGGTGTAGCTTCCGTTTGATGCTATGTTGGTCTGCATTTCGACGCCCTCGAAGGCAATGTATTTTGAGCTGTAGCTCGAACCGTAGAAACTGAACGTCTGTGTATTTGGATAGACGTCATTGGCTCCGGAGGAGGTTGCGCCCAGTTTCTGAAAGGTCCCGAATCTAGACAAAGCGCTGACGATGGCCCATCTCTGCGCGGCGCAGTAAGGGCAGTAATCGGCTCCCATGTACAGTACCTCTGGGAGGCCGCCCTTTGTCAGAGACGATGTCTCTTTTATCGAAGAAGGCTTTGGCAAGGCTGAGTCGTACCCTATCGAAGCAAATGCGCTTTCTGGCACTCCGGTAGTAGCTGCGACCACATCGGATGGGGCAACAGTTGAGCTTGTTACCTTGCTCGACGAGGACTTATTGATTTTGACCAGGATCAGCGCTGCGACGATCAGGAGCACGACAACGATCGATATCAAGGTGATGATCTGCCCACGCTGTGCAGATGCCGCCTTCTTCTTTTGTTTTGCCATCGATCCTCCGCCGTGAAAATGACTCCAATATCTAGGCATGTTAGTCAGAGCGACGACCAACAGTCCAGCAAGAAAACTACCAGCATCCTAGCATCAAAGCGATTCGGGTTTGGTTGTGACTGCGCTTGCTCATTGTGTGGCGCGTCTTTTATGGAGGCCGCTACCGGCTAAAATGGATTCGTTGTGAGTAAGCAGATTTCGCTGAGCCTTTCAAAAAGTGAAGTTGAGGGAAAAACAATCGGATACCTCTCGGGGGGAGAAGGGCCGCCTCTTCTGTTCATCCATGGTTGGGCAGTCACCCCTTTTGTCTACCGGTCGGCGCTGGATCTGGCGGCTCGAACCGGCAACAGGGTCATTGCGCCGTTTCTGCCCGGCTTTGGGCCCTCAGAGTCATTTGATGGCCAGTGGCCCTCCTCGTTGGAGGTAAGCGAGTGGATCGAGACCTTTCTGGAGCGGTCCGGTGAGGAAAGACCGGCGGTGGTAGTCGGCCACTCTCTCGGGGGAGGAATTGCCGCCAGCTATGCCGCTCATTTTCCAGGCTCGATAGAACGGCTCTTTCTGATGTCTTCGGTTGGCGGGCATGTCACACCCCAAGAGGGCTTTGCCCAGACAAGGTCCGCTCTTGGCTGGTCTCTGTCGCTTCCAATGGACCTGTTGGCGTCGGAGGTTACCTATGGCAATATGGTCACCATGATCGGCACCGGTATGATCCAGCTGATCCGTGACCCGATCGGGCTTTGGAGGCTCTCCAGGGTGGCGAGGAGCTATTCGCTGTTTTCGGAGCTCGAGAAGATCGTTGGTTCCGGGGCCAAGGTGTTTGTGATTGGAGCTGAAAGCGACAAGGTCATAACTCGGGATGCAGTAGCTCGATTGGCTAATTACGCCTCAGTTGATCCGATCTGGGTTCCCGGCACGCACAGCTGGATCAGTGCGCATCCGGAAAAGTTTGTCGAGGTGCTGGCTAGCTCTTGCTGAACTCCCTCACAAGTGCAGGGCCCGGTCGTCTGAGGTCGCCGGCTCTTCTGGTGAATCCATGTGTGTCCAGGTAGCCAACGAGAGCCAGGAGGTACTTTCGTGAGGTGTCAAGCTTGTCCCTGAGCTGGGATACGGTAAATCCGGCCTCCTCTGTCAGAGATAGTTCCCAGATCACTTCTTTTGCCCTAGAGAGTGCGAGGGGCGAGTAATAGATTCCCTCACAGTCGATCACGAGTCCCTGTCTTACGAGCTCCCGCAACTGCTGACGGTCGACTCCGTCTGGCGACGGCGGCTTGAACAGCGAACTCTCCAACTCCTTGATGAAGGGATGGCTGCTAAGCGTGTCCCTTATCCGGCCGAACCTGGAGCTGTAGACCCTTGAGGAGTCGACGGTAAGATCTTGGATGCCTTGAAGAACCGCTCTCGAGATCTCATCCAGCTCTGAGATATCGAAGCCAAGTTCGCCAGCGTTCACGGCTCTTTCAGTCAGGTCACGAGTGATCTCAGCTTCAAGCGATTCCGAGATGACATATCGCTCCCCAGCATTGGGTGAAACGTTCTGGCCCGTCATCTTGTAGAGAAGCCCGGTGTCAATAAAGCCGCGTTCTTTGATGATCTGGCTGATGTCGAAGGGTGGGGCAGACTTGCTCACAGGAGTGAGAGGGTTCACACTTGTGACTTCTCCTCCGGCGACTGTCTCCCG
>JAJZIP010000170.1 GCA_021810525.1 Actinomycetes bacterium
GAGAGGGGTAGTCATCGAATGTGACAACGCCTTCGAGGAGTGGGTTTACGGCACAGGCTAGTACAGAGGTCGAACTCGGACAGGCGACAAATGTCACTACTCGCGTCTTGGCGCTCAGTGGATTCCAACGAGTGCTGCACCAAACCGACACAGTCTGGCCGTTGAGAGTGATTTGCGATCCCAAAGAGCCGGTCCAGCAAAACGCGGGAGGCGAGGCATTTAGGGTTTGCGGCATGAAATTGTAGCGAATGTTGTTGACAGCAAGTTCCGCAGCACTGTCAGCCGCCGAATCGAGCGACTGTGCAGACTTGAACTTTGTCGTGGCAATGAGGTCGTTCTTGGCGAGATTTGCAAGAGAAATGACTACGAGGCTTGTGACGATCAAGAAAACCAAAGCCAGGATGAGGGAACTGCCTCTTTCACCTTCCTCCCATCCCTGCTCGGCAGCTACTTGGTTGGAAGAACCAGAGGCAGGCTCAATGCCAGTCTTTCCAATTCTCAAGTCCAATCTCCGCACACTCCTCGTCGCCATTTTGTCTCATGCCCGCTATTCAACCGTGAACAAAGCGCTAACCGTCGAAAGGGGCCCGTCAGTGGCAGTCAAGGTGTACCCGCTTCCCGACTCGTCTATCGTGCATCCTGAAAAGCTGATAACCCCTTGAGTCTCCAACTGCGAACAGCCTCCAAGCGATGCGCCGCTGGTCCCGCTGCCAGGGGTGATGACAAGGCTAACTGTGGAGGAGTCGGCGGTGACGGGACTCCCGGCTGAATCTTCGACTGTGATTGCGGGCTGAGTTGCAAGTGGTGTCCCATGGGTGCCACCCGCCGGCTCCGTAGTGAAGACGATCTGTGAGGCCCCTACTGCGCTAGCAGAATACTTTGGATCATCAACTGCAAAGCTGATCGAGCTGGAAGTTCCAACTGGTCCGGTCACCGTGATGCTTATCAGCTGCGGAGCGGCAGATCCAGCCGCGCATGATGAGCCGAACGAGTTGCCATTCCAGTACTGAACCGAAGTTATAGATGCCGAGTATCCGCTCGGAGCTCCAAGATTCACGCCACTGTAGCTCGAGGGTGTGGCACAAGGTAGGAACATCGGATTTGCCTGTTGTTGTATTTGAGAGGTTGCCCTCTCCGATACGCTTCTTACGACAGTATCAAGCGAAACTAATGTTCGATGCTCGGCGGAGGCTGAAATCGAGGTCGAAAACGCAGTAAGAAACGCCACCACACAGAGGCTGGCGATCACCAGTGTCGCCAAGACCTCTACAAGTGTGTCACCTGTCTCAGAGTACTTCTCGCTTTCCTGGCCTGTCGCAATCTTCCCCGGCACCTGGCTCTCGAATTTTTCAATCAGCGTCATGGTGCAGTGATCGTAAGGTTGAGATTGTTTCCGAATGTCGCGGTGTCAGCCACTATGAAGGTGGACGAAATGGTGACGTTCGCACCACTCACGACGGATCCTCGAGGCATGTAGACTCCACCGGCAAAGCTCAAGTTAGAGTTCTCGCCGATATTGATCTTCCCGCCGCTTGCGGCATCCCAGTAGGCGATGTCGTCATATCCTGTCGATGCGCCCAGGGTGACGTTATTGTTGTTTCCGATGTCCACAGTGCCATTGGCCACGTAAAGGAGCATGTTGCCTCCACTCAGGGTCACGTTGCTCCCGGTCGAGAGCGCAGTAGAGCCATCGAAGATGTAGATGCCTGGGGCGAATGACACAGTGACATTATTGGGTATCTGCAGCCCCTGCTGAAACCAAAAGGTCCCAGAACCAGAGAAATCAATTGTGACGGTCTTCGTGCCGTCAAAAGACGGTGATGAGCTATAGACCCCCGGAGGGCAGGTGTATTCGATGTCTTGAGTCCCTCCGCCCGTTGTCTGAGTAGAGCTGCAAGATGCGCTGGAGGCACTAGTTGGATTAGAAGGGGCGGCTACCGGTAGGAATGGATCGCTGAACTGGCTGTCGTAATATTCTGTCGAAGGATATGTCGCCTTGTCGTTGGGAGCTATTGAGTTGAGAGCCTGATCGGCGGTGACCACAGACGACGCCGCAAGGGTCCCGCCATTGGAAACAGACACCGCATCAGGACACGTCGAAGCTACTCCGAGCACGCCATTCCCCTGTCCTGAACCCACATTAATTGATAGCGACCCCTGGCCAACCCTCAATGCATCGCATGAGCTTGGGTCGAGGAGTGTAAACGGTGCGTATGGGCTCCCTCCGCCGGGCAATCCCCCTGCAGCAGAGTCCCATGCACGCGGAGTTGCAGAGAGGGTGTAGGAGAAATTCGTCTTCGGCTCGGTGATTGCGAACGTGACCGCCTGAACTCCTGCTGCAGGGATCCATTGCACAGATGCTGCGCAGCTGGCGGCAGTCTTGGAACAGGTGACAACCGGAGGAGCCTGATTCGGGGCTATGCCATATGAAACGACTGAGGATGCAGAAGGTGTCCCCAACTTCCCAAGAGTACAGTAATAGCGATCCAGAGAATATGTTGTCAGCGCTCCGCTCGACTGAGAGACCACTGCATATGAAACGACGGTCATGCCATGGTCCCATTGCAGACCGAGCAGCTGTTGGCCAGCGCCACACTGAGGCACGCTTGAGGCTGAGGTGGTGATCATTTCAGAGCTCTGCACGTCTTTGAGAAAGGTTGCAGAGACGAGCTGCGCGTCGCCGGAATCAGAAAGACGGTTCCCAACGCTCGAATTAAGAGAAAAGACCGAGACAAGGCCGACCGATATTGCACCGACAACCAGCGGAAGAACCGTGACCGTTATCAACAGCTCGATCAAGGTGAAGCCTTCGTCGGACAGACCGCGAGAGCCATGGTCAATCTTCCGGCGACGACCGATCAATTGACGAACCGGCGGATAGGCCCCTCGGCGCCGTCTCATCCTATTTTCACCTGGTTGTAGATGCCGTACATGGCCGAGACCAAGGCCACTGCGACGAAACCGACAACCACCCCCATGACGATGATCACAGCCGGTTCAAAAAGAGCTGTCACACGTTCCAGCTTTGAGTCGAGCTCCTGACTATAGTATTCAGCTGCTATCTCGAGCTGGTGATCGAGCGTGCCAGTTTCTTCGCCAACCCGGAACATCTGCTTCGCCGCACCAGGGAAAAGTCCAGTTCGGGCGATAGGACCTGCAAGACCCTGGCCCTCCATCATCTCCTCTCTGACATGGTCGAGCGCCATCCTGTAGACCGAGTTGCTCGCAGACTCGGAAGTCACCGTCATCGAACGTGGCAGATCCACGCCAGCTTTCAAAAGGGAGCCGAGAATCCTGCATATCCGCTCGAGAATGGCAACCTGCGCAAGCTCGCCTATCACTGGAAGCTTTAAAATCCAGCCGTCCAGAACAGCCTTTCCAGACTTCGATCGTCGCATAGCGACGAGTCCACCGCCTACGACAGCAGCAAGAGCCAGGATCAGCAGCCACCAGTGAGACATGAACCCCGAAAATGCCATCAGCATGCGCGTTGGAAGAGGAAGCTTGGCGTGCATCGACTTGAAAAATGTCACGAATCGTGGAAGCACGAATGCAGAAAGGATGACGATTGTGACACACGACATTACACCCACGACGCTGGGATAGATCAGTGCTGCGGTGATCTTGCCCTTGGCCTTTATATCACGCTCCAGATACTCGGCCAGCTGGTTCAACACCACATCGAGATTGCCCGTCAGCTCAGCTGACTCCAAGATACCCACGTAATAGTTGGGAAAAGCCTCAGGATGAGCTGCAGCAGCAGCTGCGAAGGTGTCACCGTTTCGAAGGCTTTCGATTAAATCTGAAAGGACGTTCCTGAGCATCTTCCCGGAGGTCTCCTCCGCAATCACTTCCAAGGCCTCCATGATCGGGATCCCTGCTGTAAGAAAGACCCCCAACTGGCGCGAGAAGTTCATGACCTCTTTGCGAGGCACCTTCTTCTTTGTAATCTCAAAGTTCAGTACGCTCTTCTTTGGAGCAATCTCAAGGGGCTCAAGTCCCCTCTCTATAAGGGCAAGATGAGCGGCACCCATCGATACCGCCGCTTCTATCCCGACAACATCCTTGCCGGTATGGTCGAGCGCCTTATAGGCAAACTTGATCGCGGTAGGACGGCGACTCATAGCGTGTACACGCTTCTGATCACCTCGGCTATCGACGTGATATCGTTGGCCACAAGACTGATGGCTTCCTGTCGGAGAGTGCGCATGCCTTGTTTGACCGCCAGATTATGAAGCTCTTCCTGGGTCGCCCACCCCACAATCAGACGCTTGATTTCGGGAGTCATCACCAGAAGTTCGTATACCCCTATGCGGTCCTTGTACCCGGTTTGGCTGCAGAAGTTACATCCGGCGCCTCTGTAGAAGACTTCCTTCTCAGGCCCGCCGCTCTCTTTGTAGAAGAGCATCTCTTCTTCAGTGGGCGTGTACCGCGCCTTACAGGAGAGGCATATCCTGCGGAGTAGACGCTGCCCTACCACCGCTAATACAGACGATGCAACCAGAAACGACTCGATCCCCATATCCAACAGGCGGTGCAACGCGGAGACCGAGTTTGTGGCGTGCATAGAGGAAACAACGAAATGTCCGGTAAGTGCCGATTGCACTGCAACCCTTGTGGTCTCAACGTCACGAATCTCTCCAACGAGTATTACATCTGGATCTTGCCGAAGTATCGACTTCAGCCCTGATGCAAAGGTGAGTCCCGCCTGTTCATTGGTCTGGATCTGATTGATGGACGGGAACACATATTCGACTGGATCTTCGATTGTCATGATGTTGAGCTGCGGATTGCTGATCTCGCTAAGAGTTGCATAAAGGGTCGTGGTCTTTCCACTGCCTGTCGGGCCGGCGCACAGCACCATTCCAAACGGAGCCCTCACAAGCTTTGAGTAAGCCGTATGAGTGTCGGTCGGCATTCCCAGATCGTTCAAGCGAAGAACTGAGAGGGTCTTGTTCAAGATGCGCATCACGCATTTCTCACCCATGATCGTCGCCACTGTGGCAACCCTGACGTCGACCTCCTTGCCATCGATGGTTACGGCCAACTGCCCATCCTGGGGACGCCGACGCTCAACTATGTTCATGTTTGCCATTATCTTGATGCGACTCACAAGTCCGGGACCAATCGAGGCGGGTAGCTGAAGAATGTCCTGCAAAGCTCCGTCGATACGGAACCTGATTCGCACGACATCCTCCGAAGGTTCAATATGCACGTCAGAAGCCCGGCTACGCATTGCTTGAGTCAAGATGCGGTCGACCACTTGGACTATGGGGGCGTCGTTCGAGACTGTCGCGATCTCGCTGGCATCAAATGAGCGCCTGCTGGCCTCAACTCCCTCAAAGGCCTGGACCAGTTTATCCACGCCACTTATCGCAAGGTAGTTGTTGTCGATTGCCCACCTGATATCCCTGGCAGGAGCGATCATCAGCTTCACCGGTCCACCGCTCACCTGAGACAGCAGAGTATTCAACTCGTGGTTGGGCTCGGCCACCGCGGCCAGCAAGCCGTCCTCGTCAAGACGAATTGGCATTACCGTGTGCTCACGAGCCACCCCCTCTGGAATCAGGGCAAGGGCCGCCGCATCAATATTCTCTCTATGAAGATTCAAAATCGCAACCCCAAAGAATCCAGCGAGAGCCTCGTCGAGGACCTCCTCGCTCAGAAGACCGAGGTCTATCAACACCGAGCCAAGCACTCCGCCGGTCTCACGCTGAGTGACAAGAGCGTGCTCGAGCTGGGCGGGAGTAATGCGATGACTCGCAACTAAAAAATCGCCGAAGCGTACGTTGTTTGGCCCGCCATTGGGACCTTCGCCTCTTGCCCCCGCCAAAACCGATCTGCTACTCGCAGATGAGGGCAAAACTCTGGATGGAATCCCGCTATCACTCTGACCAAGAGATGCACCTAGATCAGCCTCTCGAACTGAGATATTGGCACCGGAATCGCCGCCTGGATTTTCCGCGCCATTAGCCCCGACCGTACCAGTCCCGATGCCATTGCCAGATGGCACGTGAGCGCGAGAGGTATCTCGATCTCTCCTTTTGAATGCCAAGGTGACCTCGCAAGACTCTTAGGGGAATAACATAGCTCAATCTAGCGCGCTAGCAGAAGGTCGAATTCGCGTGGTCCTTGGCTTCGGGCTACCATTGTACGCTCGCGCCATTGCCGAAGTACACGGTCCCTTCCCGATCTTCCGACTGCACGGCGACTTGCGGGAGTTAACAAGTAGCACCTACCAGGACTTATTAGAGTCTCGTCCTGGTCAGCGCCGATTTCCGAAATGCCGCAGCATCTTGCGCCTTGCGTGACAGTCTCAACTGAGAGAAAACTTTTTACTGTACCACCCGAGCACCAAGATCAAATATTGGCCACTTTCAGTGCTACTTTTAGCCTTGTATCGATCTTCGATACTTACTTTCCGTGGTACTAAGGCTTCAAACAGTACACGCACGATGGCGCAGTGGGGATCTCAAAGCCTTCGCCAAACCATCTTGCCCCAGAAACCATTGTCAGCG
>JAJZIP010000171.1:0-4137 GCA_021810525.1 Actinomycetes bacterium
AGTGGAAGGATGACCGGCGCCGCGAGGACAAGGAAGTGACTAATTGCCACTTGGCAAACCTTCGGCGGATATTTTGTGCGGACAGAAAGACCAATCTTTCAAGGCTAAGTCGGCTTATTGTAGCTGGTATGGCTCTTGCCGTTATTATGGCAGCATGTGGGTCCGCTTCCTCTTCTGCGAAACCTAACACTCCAAGTAGTAGTTCTGTAAGTGCCGCAAATAATAAACTTATACCAGTTACTATTGGTTTACCCAATACAAATTATTGGACGCTATATGTGGCAAGGGAAAAGGGATATTTTAAACAGGCGGGGCTGAATCCGACTTTTCTGACATATAACACCGGTGCTCCGTACATAGCCGGTCTTAAATCCGGAGCTATTCCTGTGGTTTACACCGGTCTTGCCACACTTTTTGCACTCGAAGATCATATTCCAATCAAATATCTTTACACGTTTATTAATTCTTCCACAGAAATGGCGTTAGCCGTAAGTCCGAAATCTGGGATTACAAATTTCACTCAAATCGCAAAGGCGACTTCAATTGCAGCTCCTACGGCGACATGCGGTCAAGTTTCAATGGCTCTTGCTGCTCAAAAAGCTGGTGTCCCATTATCCAGCTTGCATTATGTCAATCTGGATCCCAGTCTGCTTTCTTCTGCCTTCGCCAAAGGACAGGTAGACGCCACGTTCATTTGGGCGCCTTGGTGGATGGAGTTGCAAGCTTCTGGGCTAGCCAAAGTTGTTGCATACGACAAGAGCTACGAGCCTGGGCCGGGCGTATGCGCCTCCAACCTAATTGTCCTGCCTTCGCTACTGAAGAAGTATCCAACGGTCGGTTGTCGGCTAATAGAGGCTGATGTCCTCGGAGCTGAAGAAGGTCAGCGCAATCCGGGAGTGGCAGCCCAAACAATGGTCAAAGTCCTAGGCGTTACTCCGGCTGTAGCCAAAGAGGTTGTCGCGAAGCTAGGAATACCGACGCCACAATCTCAACTAAGTAAGACTGGTGGTTTTTCATTAACTTCTACCACGGGAGGACTAGCGAAGCAACTGTACGTGGCACAACAAGGTCTTGTCGCAGCGCATGCTATTCCCGGAGGGTTGACTCTTAGTGACATTCAAAGTGCAATGGATCCCGGTCCGTTACAGCAGTTTATTCAAAACCCCCATTGCTAAGAATTTGAATGTGAAAAATATTGGACGATTATTGCTATCTTAGCGGGACTGGATATGAGCAAGTTAAATACAACGGATACTCCAAGTTCACAAAGTGATTTAGGACGGCATCAGAAAGTACCCCGGACTAATGGGCGAAAGGGCAGCTTGCAATCTCGACGGACCTCGTTGGAGGATGTATCGTCGAATAACTGGGCCTATTGGTCACTTTCCGTCGGAACGCTCCTAGTAGTATTTTTCGGATGGTTGATTGCCACGAGTGTTACCTCGCTTAGCTATTTGCCATCTCCGGGGTCCATCGTTCGCGCGGTTATAGAAATGATCCACAGCGGATATGGGGGTGTGTCCATATGGTTCGAGATCTGGGCAAGTGTAAAAAGAGTCTTGATAGGCTTCCTTGTAGGTTCCACGGGGGGAGTTATTCTGGGGCTATGGGCTGGTTATAAACGATCTGTCTACGCAATAGTCGCTCCAATACTGGGATTCTTGCGACCTATCCCACCAATTGCTTTTATTCCATTATCGGTGCTCCTTTTTGGTATTGGAAACACCGGGAAAATCGTGCTTGTGGCTTATGTTGCATTCAATTATGTACTAGTTAATGCGATCGCTGGGGCCGCGGGAATCCCAAATATTTACCTGAGAGCCGGAACGTCTCTCGGACTAAAGCCGAGACAGATATTTATTCGCATAATAATTCCCAATGCATTACCTCAGATTTTTACTGGTCTAAAGATTGCGCTTGCGCTCAGTTGGGCAGTACTAGTTGCTGCTGAATTGATTGGGGCACAAACAGGACTCGGTTATTTGATCGGCAACGCTTCACTTATTCTCAATGTTCCTGCCGAATATGTTGGAATCATTCTTATCGGAGTTATTGGTGTAGTGATGAACTTGGCATTGAGCCTCATGGAGGGACGAATGGTCCATTGGCAAGGGAAATAAAGATCGAACTTCTCATTGGGTGAATGATAACCTCCGGCTCCTAGATTCCAACTAAGACTGTAACGGGGCGGTCGCGGTCAGAGAAGGAAAGGATAACCATCACGTTAAATGGCGGATTCACTTTCCCGTTATAACAGAGAGGATCCTACATGACCAAATTACCCAGGAAGACAGCAATCGTGAAAGGCTAAGTCCATGAGTGACATATTTGATATTAGTGGCAGACTTGCAGTTGTTGTTGGAGCTGCTGGAGGCATAGGTCGAGCTATAGCAGAAGGATTGGCAGAGGCAGGAGCTATGACCATTTGGGCAGATAAGAACGAAAATGCAATTAAGGAGGGTGCTCGAGAATCAAACGCCCTCGGCCATTTGGCACAATACAGGGTCATCGATGTATTGGACAATATCGCGATAGAGGAACTCGCTACAGAATTTGAAGACGCCCATATTCTTGTCGTTACACCGGCTATCTTAGTACGCAAGACTCTATCAGATCAGTCTGAAGATGACTTTGATCGTCAGGTTGCCTTGAATCTGAAGTCAACATTCCTAATTACACGTGCTTTTGGTGACAAAATGGCGAAAAGAGGTCGCGGAAGCATCGTTGGCTTCTCAAGTGTTAGGGCTAGCCTAGCCGAAGCGGGTTCAGGGGTGTATGCGATGACTAAAGCTGGGGTTGAGCAGTTATTACGTACTCTTGCGGCAGAGCTAGGTCCTCAGGGCGTTCGTGTAAATATGATTGCTCCTAGCCCTGTAGATACTCCACTGACCGCTGATGTTCGAGCGCGAGCAGACTGGTATGATCAGGTAACCAGCCGCTCCATGTTGAGACGCTGGGCTACTCCGTCAGACTTTGTGGGGCCCGCGCTATTGCTGGCTTCTGATGCTAGTTCTTTCATGACAGGAGCCATATTGGCTGTTGACGGTGGATGGACAGCCACCGACGGTCTTTCAAGAGTTCCGAACTCTGAAAGTGGCTAGATGTCAATGGGCTTGATTGGGATTGATAGAGCTTCGATAGTTTATCACTGATGTTTCAATGGTAATACACGAGGAAAGCCTGAAGTCTGGGCTGTACAGGTTGTCGTTACCGTGGCCAAGTAATTGATTTGAACAGACTCAAGGAGGACGAAAAATATGTCTAAACACACTCACCAAGGATTGCAAACTCGCGTTAGTAAAACTAACTCTGAAAGCATGAGTCTATCAGATGAAGAACGGTCCATCCTTGAGGGAAAGTATGGAGAAGTGCTGGCTTCTATATTTGCTGAACAAATACAAGTTGGGGAGTTCTTTGGTGCAGAACGCTTTACAGAAATCACCAATGCACATTTTATGGGAGACCCAGAAGTATTTGGCAAGGCCGGTTTAGCTTATCTAGAGAGGCTCTCAGAAGCAGGACTTAAGGTACGCATCCCGACGACTCGAAATTCCTCTTGCAGCGATTTGAGCCATGCAGTTGCTATTGGACAGTCAGAAGAACTCGTCAAAGATGAGGAAAGGACTCGTTGCCTCCTTGCCAAACTTGGTTTGATGACAGTCAACACCTGTATTGGTTATCAAACCATTTACCAGCCGATGTATGGTGAGCATGTTGCATGGGGAGATACGGGTACCGTCGTATACGCTAATTCTGTCCTTGGAGCGCGTACGAATTATGAAGGAGGCGCCGCATCGTTGGCAGCCGCGTTGACGGGCCGGACTCCTGCGTATGGATTTCATTTGGATAAAAATAGACGCGCAAACGTCCGAGTTCGAGTCCATTCATGTCTCAGGGACTATTCAGATTGGGGGGCACTGGGCGGGGTCGTGGGAGCACGAATTCGTGGTTATGAAAACGTGCCAGTGTTTGAGATCTCTGGCCAGCGTCCAACGTCCGACGATCTCAAACACCTAGGTGCAAGCCTAGCAAGTTTCGGTTCTCTGGGTATGTTCCATATGGTAGGCACAACTCCAGAAGCACCAAGCACATCTGCTGCAGTCAACGGACGCGAATTGATTGATGAAATCGATGTTG
>JAJZIP010000171.1:4147-6498 GCA_021810525.1 Actinomycetes bacterium
GTTAGAAGATTTCTTCTCCAACAGCAGTTTGGATGGTAACGTAGATCTTGTGGTGTTCACTGCACCGCAGCTGTCTGTGTTCGAGCTACAGCACATTGCTCAGCGTCTTGAAGGTAAACAGGTTGCAGATAGCGTGCAACTAATAGTTACTACCAATAGCACTAACTTGCAGGCAGCCAAAGAATTAGGATTTCTCAAGACTATCCAAGAGGCCGGTGGAATGGTTCTTTCGGGTACATGCTGGTATCTGATGGATCCTGTGGCACAACGGGAGCGCTTTGGTTGGTATCGCCTCGTAACGAATTCGGCAAAACTTGTCAACATAGTAGCTGCTCATGGTTATCAGGCAGCCCTGAGAAGGACCGACGAATGTTTGGAGGCGGCATTGACAGGAAGGCTATCGAATTGAAACCGAACAGTTATACCTACTTTGTCAAACAAGCTGCTGGAGAAGTAGTCGAAGCAGCAGTTATAGTTAGCACTCGTCCTTTTAGTGCCCGATACGACCTTGACCGCAAGTCAGGGATTTTTTCGAGAGAGGGACATCCGCTTAAGGGACAATCGATAGTTGGAAAGATTTTAGTGGCTCCGAGCGTTCAAGGGGGAGTTGCTGCGGGTTGGGCACTTCCATCAATGGCTCAACTCGGAGTCGGTTTCGCAGGCCTCCTTTTCGGCTCGGTAAATCCCGTAATGGTACAGGGCGCGCTCGCTGCTGGCATACCAATAGGAGCAGAGTTACCAGACGATTTTTTTGCTGCCATCAAGACAGGTGATGTCGTGCGATTCGATCCGGCCAGCCGCACAGTTACTATTTTTTGCAACTAGATTAGAGAGTTATTGCAGTTGGCCGATCATTTCTAGTCTAGTGCAGGATTTATTTTGACATTCTGTGGGACTAGAGCCAAGTCGGACTTGGGGTTAATTATAGTGCTTTCGGGCCTGGTGAGCAGAGGGAAATTCCCGTTATGTTGTCGGATTGGCAGTATGGAGCAGGGTTGTGTATAGTCCAGGGAACGGGCAATGAGTTTGTAGAATGCTGCTTGATTGGCCTTGGCGTTGGCAATACCGATTGTTTCAAGTTATTGGTAGGGAATGGAGGTCATTCTTACGCTAGGACTATTAGCACACAGATTGATTGCTTGTGTTCGGTGTTTTGTAACCAATTGCTCAATAGTTGCCGTTTTACTCGCCTTGGTCTTAGAACCTGTCGGGAAAGATATAGCTTGTCAGTAGCTAAAAGACGGTTCTCTGGGTGTACAACTGTAGTAGACTAGAATCATGGCATCCAAATCTACAGGTCCTTCGAAAACATGGCGTTCTACTCATGGTGATCTAACCGATGAGGAGTGGAATCTCATCTCTGATCTCTTTCCCATCTACGGCGGAGACGGTCGCATCGGTCGTGCCCCAAAGTGGGAAAAGCGGGACATTGTAAATGCAATCCTTTATGTCACTGCGACAGGTTGTAGGTGGAGGGCTCTCCCGCCGAGCTATCCCCACTGGAACACAGTGCATCGCTATCACGTGCAATGGTCTAAGGACGGAACCTGGAAGAGAGCAAGTGAGCGACTCATTGAAATGGTCAGGGAGAAAGAGGGAAGAGATCCCGACCCATCTGCTGGCGTTGTCGATGCTCGCAGTGTAAGAGGTGCCGCCACTGTGACCAGTCCTACCAGGGGATACGATGCAGGCAAGAAGATATCGGGTAGGAAAACCTTTGGAATTGTTGACACCATGGGACTTCTAATCGCTGTTGTGGTTATGGTTGCCTCTGTATCTGACAATGTCGGTGGAACCTGTGTTATGCATAAGGCGAGGAAGCGCAGCGGAAGATTGAAGAAGATCTTCTGTGACTCAGGTTTCAAAAGAGGGTTCATAGAGGAATGTCAGAAATATCACATCTCAGCTGAGGTGGTCAAAAGAATACATGCTCATCAATTCGAAGCGCTCCCCAGACGTTGGGTAGTGGAGCGGACATGGTCATGGTTGATGAATAACCGACGTCTTCAAATTGACTACGAAAGAGATCCACAAGTAACCGAAGGATTTATATGGGCGGCTCATTCGAGGATGCTCCTTAGGCGGCTTACCGAATCGGATATCTTATGATCGCGCTGGGAAAAGATCCGCGACAGCCTCTAAGTAATTCTCAACCCTAATGCTTGACAATACGATGGGACGTGGCCCCGTCTATCTCAATATATCTGTAGCAGCGGCAGGATCTCAGGACTACATAACTAACAAAGGTCAAACACATGGTGAGAAACATGGTAGACACTAAGAAATCCTTTGGAAATTTCGGTAATATTTCCACCCGAGCGATTGATCGATATGCTTATGCTCACGATGCT
>JAJZIP010000172.1 GCA_021810525.1 Actinomycetes bacterium
GACTTCAGATGGTTCACGAGAAACAAGTCGCTTCTTGCTGAGCCACCCGTGAATATCGCCCTTCAGCCTTGACGATCGTATCGATGGGCGTACACGAACCAGACCTGGTTGATCGACGAATCTTTTTATCAGCCAGTCCTTTACTTCCTCAATGGGGCTACCCTTAAAGGTCACCTCCCTCCCCTTAGTCAAATCAAAGGTCCCCGAAAGTCTCGCATTCTCCGCAATCTCCGAAAGCTGGGCGACATCCGAGTTGGCGGAGCTCTGGGATAGCCAACCCACCAATGAAGAGTACCCGTCCTTAGTTATATTTGGATCGAGGACTTGAAGCCTCTGCCAGCTATTTGAAAAGTCAAGCGACAAAACGGCGTCCTCATTGTTAGTGAGTATCAGGCCGACGTTGATAGTCTCACCCCTGTCTGGGTCAGGAATTGCTCTGATTATATGAAAGTTGACTCGTTCAGGTTTCATCGTGCCTCCGTAATATCCGGCCCGGATTCAGATGCCGAGCCCGAAAATATCTAATATTTCTGCTATTCTCCTTAACCTGGCTAAGCGCTCCGTCTCCCACCATTCGACCAACTGGGTGAGGAGGGCTGGCGCGCCCGAAAAAAAAGATTGCGGAAGTCGCTCCAACATATCGTTGAGGTTTTCTCCATCTCCATCTGTCAGTCTACAAATTGCATCAGAAGCCGCCTCGTTGTCAAAACCGATCTGAGCCATCCAGCGGGTAAAGAATAAATTGGTGTTGCCTCGAGGCGGCGGCGCTGGTGGGGGGAAACTTCCGAACGGGACTGAGCGCCCGAAGTCAATCGCAAGTATCTCGGTGCGATCACGTAGGTCGATAAGGTAGTTTGCTAGGTGCCTGTCCTCGTTGTGAAGAAGGCAGTCGACAACATATATCCTACTGAGGGTAGCACAATGCTCTAAACGCACTGATTCCAACTTTCCGAGGGGGGCCGACTCCTTTAGGATCTCAGATCCGAACGCAAATTCGCCATCGGGAAGGCGTACCACCTGTGGAGTTGGGGTTTTGACCTGAGCAATATTGGAGCACCAGTAGCCGAGAGACTCTGATAATGGTGAAAACTGATTTGCTGACGTGCTTTTTTTGATGTGGTATTCACGATTTTCCCCACTGACCCCCCTGAAGGTCGAATCTGCACCTCGTGAATTGTTGTCCACGGCAAATAGAGCCTTTACTGTCACGACTGGATGAAGGAGCGCTGATGGGTCAAACACGTTTTCGCAGAGTTTGTTGAAGTTGCGCCGTTACAACGTTGATGCTTTCACATTCCGGTAGATGCCGAAACCGAGAACCCAAGTTCCCCCCTCCTCAGACTCACTGCGTTTTGATTACCCAACCAGCAAAACTATCATCCGGAGGGCATGAAATTTAAGAGTTTGACCATTTAAGTGAGCGCTGTGAACCGAAAAACGAAATCGAAAACCTCGCGGCTGTCATCGACCGACCGACATTTGTCGCCTCTTGAGTATTGTTGGGTTGCGTAACGTCCTACCCGTATAGCCTCTTTGAAGCGCTGGCTCAGTTCGAGAGAGCTCTCATCTCTGAGAGAGTGACCGCTTGGCTCGAAGCTGCTAGTAACCGCGGAAGAATAGGGAGAAACTTCGTGCAATCAGTTCTGAGAAACTTGCCGCAATCTTGAGCTCGTGACTGCTGGATGTCCAAGGCTGCAATCTGAAGAACCTTTGATGTCAAGTGAACGACTTTGATCGAGACGCTTGGACGCCTGACGAGATGAATTCGTCCCTCAAGATCTTGGGGGCCATAGACAGTAGAAAATGTGAACACAGCTTTGCTTTTTGGCGGATTCTGGGAGGCAAAATCCCTGGTAGTTATGCATAATTATATTTGGGTCAGCGATCCCAACACCCGCCCCGACTGCCAAACCTATTGCTGCATGCGATTTTCCCATCATGTTATATATGTATGCACGAGAAACAGATGTGTGGAGAAGTGCTACCCAACAAACAAAACTGAATTAACATAGACCCAGGTAAAACCGGACAAATTGACCTAAGAATGAGAAACTGTTAAGTGGGAGGGTACTGGGTGATTACCAAAGGTATCCGATGGAAACAGCTCACGATAGCTGTCGTAACTGGCTTAGCGTTTCCGCGTTAGGGATAATTGCGAATGTTCGGTTTGGATGGACTGACATATGGCCGCAGGTCTTCCTTACATTCGGTTCCGCCATATCCTTGGGAGGAGTCCTATTTGTTCTTCAACGGTCGTGGGTTCAAGAAGTGTCAGAGGAAGTCCAACAAGCCAGCGAGGAGCAACAAAGCGCTATAAGGGGGATAGAGGAACGAACTGCTGAGATCGAGCAACAGCTTGAGTCACACAAACCAGTTACCATTGAAGAACTCCGCAATCTTGTCCGCGAAAACGCCGATAACATATCAGAAAACCACCGTCATGCAATCACAGTTCTCAAAAACGGGGTATCTTTTGAAAACTTATCGTCCGTACTTGCGGTCGCCCAGGAACTTAATGCAATTGCTCCTGGATTTCGTGGCCGGACATCCAACAAGCTGGAAGGTCCTCGATTAACAGTATGGTTGTGCGACACTGACAATAAAGGCTTTAGCATTGAGCCATATATAACACTTCATGTGGTGCCCCTCTACCCATCTTCAGCTTCGTGCGAGCCCGTTGAATGGTATCCAAATGATCCACTCGACAAAGTCATCACGGAGTTAACCAAAAGTTGCCAGATGGCAAATCTACCCTCCGCCTCTCCCGATTTTGACGCAGCTGTAGGAATCGAACGCCTAATAGAAAGTCTCGATATGGCACTGTCAATTCGGCAAGGTTCAAGCGGTCCTCGACTGGCTGGCTCGGTTATTGAAATCATCGACGAAACCTGGATCCTATCGAGTGTTGGTCTTGAAGACCGATTCAAAAACATTGTTTATGGATTTAATCAGTTTGTACAATATACTTACGATATTCAAGATCCGTGGCAAATTTATGTAGGCAAACGTCAAATTGATCCCGAACCACCCGAATATGTACCTGAGCCCTATTGGTTATACCTCAAAAGCGTTTTGTCAACGGATCTCCCGGATAATCCTCCAGATGGAGTTCACCCCATTTCTCTATAACCCGATAAAGCATCTCGGTGTGGGGTTGATTTTCGGTCAACCTCACACTGTCAGCGCTCTTTGAAAACTAGGCCATTTCACTCTTCCAAAAGTAGGCCACCCAGTTTACGCTTATCTTAGCTTGAAACACTGAGAGGTGCCGGTTACCTTTGTCCTCGTGATGTTGGATCTTCGGCATCAGTCGGTTCTCTTACCGGTGGAATTAGTAAGGGAACCTTGGAGTCTTTGAGACGATAGCTCGAGCCTTTCAGTGTTATTACCTCGGCGTGATGGACAATTCTGTCAACCATTGCCGCAGCGACTACCTGGTCTCCAAAAACATCTCCCCAGCGCGCGAATGGGAGGTTGGACGTCAGGATCAAAGAAGAGTATTCGTAACGGGAAGAGACGAGCTGAAAAAACAGATTCGCTGCCTCTTGTTCAAATGGGATGTAACCCACCTCGTCAATCACTAGAAGACCGTAGCGGCGGAGTCTGGAAAGCTCAGCTTGAAGCCTCCCCCTTTGCTGCGCCTCCGAAAGACGAGTCACCCAAGCAGTTGCGGTGGCGAAAAGAACGCGGTACCCAAGTCCGCAGGCCTTGATACCAAGCCCAATCGCCAGATGCGTCTTGCCCACTCCGGGCGGCCCCAAAAGGACAACGTTTGATCCGGTTGCCAGATAGCTCCCCATTCCCAGATGCGCCATGGTGGAATGCGGCAAAGAGGGCTGGTGTTCGAAGTTGAAGTCCTCGATCGATTTTCTCATCGGAAAGCCTGCCGCACGAATCCTGAGCTGTGTTCCTGAGGCCTCCCTCTGGCTCACCTCCACGCTCAGTACAGCATCTAGATACTCCTCATATGTCCAGCTCTCCTCTCTCGCGCGTTCTGAGAGTCTTTGGGCCACATCCTTTATCCGCGGGGCCTTCAGGGCTCTTGCCAAGTATTCGATTCTGCTAATGGGATCTGTGCTCATATCATCACCCCGAAGTGGCTGTCGTACTCGCTCAGATCTCTGAAGATCCCTTCGTCTTTGCTTGGTGGCTTGCGCATCTGATAGAGCAGCCTCATCTCAGCTGCCGCAGATACGTGGCTAGGATCTGTAATGGTAAGTCCAGATCCCCAGGCTCTTCTATGACGTGCGAGAAGCTGGCCGGAGGAGATCACCACCACTTCTTCGAGGTTGTAGGAGACCTCGCAGAAGCTACCGATTGCGCGGGGGTGGACCGAGTAGTCATTGCCGGCCACCCTCACGTAGTAGTCCCTTTGTAGCCTCACCTTCTCAGAAGGTGTTGTAGGGGCCAGATCGGGCATCTCTCTCATTGATTTCTTGTCAGCTAAAATCAGCTCCTCTGGTGATGCACCCAGGCGTCTTATCACGCGTTTGTTGGCCACCTTTTCTAGGAAATCCCTGAGCTGAGCGTTGAAATCTTCGGGAGAGGTGAATCTTCTTCCGGGCAGGAACGAAGTGCCGAGATATCCGTTGGTCCGCTCGACTATCCCTTTGGTCTCGGGATCATAAGGCTTTGTCTGGGTTATCTTGAGCCCAAGGGTGCCGACGAAGGCCATCACCTCTTCAGTCAGCGATCCCCTTCTGCCAACTCCGGCCTCGTTGTCCCAAAGCAGATTGGCTGGGAGATATCCAAGATGGCTCAAGAGCTTCCACATGCCAAGAACCAGGTCCCAGGCTCGTCTGGTGGGGATCATCTGGGCCAGCGTGAATCTTGAGTACGACAGCACCATTACCAGCACAGGAAAACTGATTGGGTGAACTCTGTTGTGAGGTACCACGGCTTTCGGGAACCAAAGGTCACACTGCATCTGCTCGCCTGGTTCATAGATCAGCCGATCGGCGGGATCGGCGGGCATGTACTGCGGGCGCAGTCGTGCCACGTTCTTTCGGAACCAAGAGATAGATCCGGTCCAGCCAATTCTCTCGGCAATCACAGTCGCTGGAATGTATGGATTCTGAGAAAGCAGATGTCTGATGCGCTCTTCGTAGCTGGAAAAGCTATTAGCAGTCGGCTTTCTCAAATATTTTGGCGGTCCATCTGAGTTGACCATCTTAGAGACGGTGTCTCTTGAGATACCCAGCCGTTTAGCGATCGATCGGATCGACTCGCCTTCGGCTAAGTGTGCGTGTCTAATAGCGCCCCAGTCTTGCAAATTGATCATCCTCCATCTTGGAGGGTGGCCTAATTTTCAAGAGCGTTTTGGCCTATTTTTCGAGGAGCGTCGACACACACAAGACTCATACGCTAAAGACTTTCCAGACAGAGGACACCCGCAATCTCTCACACAGTCAAGCGAAATCAGGTGACTTGGAGTCGATTTTGCCAACTTACAGCAGTGATCCGGTAGTGGACTTTGCGACATGTCAGTCCCGCCACACGTATCTATTGTGCCGCTCCACTTTCTGACGGCGGTTGCGATGTGCTTTGTCCAGGTTCAAACAAATTAGACCCAGGCTGACTTTGACTTGGCTTAATAATTACATCGGTCATATTTTTAAGGAGTTCAGTAAACGCCTTATCGGAAAATCCGAGCACAAATGCTACGACATAGAACATGGCACGATCTACTTTTACCGTCGTAGACGTACTGCCAAACCTAAGCAAAACCAAGTAGATCAGCGAGCCTGCCGATCACTCCAGTTACCGCTCCAAAGATTGGGCGAGTATAGTGCCAGTAGTCGTAACTCGAATCCCACTTCTGGTTGCAATAATAAATTCCTCGAAAGCCCGCCACCAATCCGCCGACTGAACCAAACCAAACAACACCAAGAGGAAGCGGCCCCAAACTAATTGGCAGAGCATTCCTGAACCCAGACAACATCGCATAGAGGGTAAGCAATGCAAGGAGCACAATAATGTATCCAAGCTCCAAGTAGAATATGCCTTTTCGCATAGGCTTAATCACCTGGCCAGGTCCGGAGACCGAGTTGACTGCAACTTCAGGCTGTTCCGGTTGAGTCTGTGTGTTATCTGATCCGTTTGACATGCCAAACCATCACCCAGCTAGTTCTATTCCAGGAATTGCACACTGAAACCTCTTTGCTACCTACATTCAAGATGCGCTAAATTTGAAAATCCAAATCTATTTACCGCTGTAAAAACGATACGTTGTCAATAATCAAGCGCTCACAATATAAACATTCAGTATGGCCTGGTATTCGTTGACCGAAATAGGCCCGCAAGTCCCCGGATTTATCCGTGGGGTCAAGGGCAAGTCGTGGCTCGGCTCGCGGACTCGCTTCTAGACCGAAGTTCAGGTTCATAAATCAGGGTTCAAGCAATCTGCCAGCGTATTTGCGATAATCAGAGGCGAAAGTTATGACTACATGTACCCCAGGCGGTGTGAAACACCCAATAGCTCGAATGCTTGTT
>JAJZIP010000173.1 GCA_021810525.1 Actinomycetes bacterium
GCCAGCGGGACCAGGCACCATCTCGCCTCGGCGAAGCCTCTGTCCGAACTGATACATGAGCTCATAACCAGAGACAACCACAGATACATCTCGATCAGAAAAGGGGAGCTCTCCCTGACCATGGTAAAGAGCGCGTAGCCGATCATATTTCTTGTAAGCCAGCTATATGTAAGGAATCGAAATGGAACTATCGTACGATGACGTGTTGGAGATACTGGAACTGTTGGAGAGCTCGAACGTCGAGTACCTAGAGCTCGAGGTAGGCACTACAAAGCTAGTGGCCAACAGGAGCGGGATAACCCTTGGGCACAGCCCACAGCAACAGCTGGTGGCACCACAGGTTGCACCACAGGTTGCACCAAAGCCCCCGGAGGCGCCTCAGATGAGAGAGGCCGCTGCCCATATCGCGACAGAGCCCCCTTCGATCGAGCCGAAAAAGGCCGAGCCGGACGCCGATCTCGTAAAGGTGGCCGCCCCTGTAGTGGGGGTCTTCTACCGCCAGAGCGAGCCCGGTGCACCACCCTATGTCGAGGTGGGCTCGAAGGTGGACGAAGGGGCGACGCTAGGGCTTTTGGAGGTGATGAAGATGTTCACCTCTGTGACAGCGCCTGTAAGGGGCGAGATAGTGGAGATCTTGTCCCAGAACAACGAGTTCGTGGAGTTCGAGCAGACCCTGATGCTGATCCGGCCGGAGATAATGGCATGAGCCTCCAGCGGGTTCTCGTCGCCAACAGGGGCGAGATAGCCGTGAGAGTGATAAAGGCGTGCAAGGCGCTCGGGATCGAATCCGTCGTGACCGTCTCCAAGGCGGACTCTGACAGCACCGCCGCGAGGCTCGCCGACCGGGCGGTGTGCATCGGCCCTCCAAGGGTTGGAGAGAGCTATCTCAACCAGAACGCCATCTTGGCCGCGGCCCTTGGCACCAAAGCCGATGCGATACATCCCGGATATGGCTTCCTCGCGGAGAACCCGAGGTTCGTAAGGGCTTGTGAGAAAGAGGGAATCACCTTCGTAGGGCCCAAGTCCTCCTCGGTGGAGACGATGGGCAACAAGCTGGCTGCAAGGGAGCTGGCCGAGAAATGCGGCGTGCCGGTGGTTCCCGGCTCTCCCCATGTGGCGAGCTACGAGGATGCGGCGAAGATCGCCGGAGAGATCGGCTTTCCCCTTCTGTTCAAGGCCGCAGCAGGCGGTGGCGGAAGAGGGATCAGGATAGTGAACGGCCCCGATGAGCTCAAAGGCGCCTTCCAGAACGCCTCTAGAGAGGCTGAGGCGGCCTTCGGAGACAACACCTTGTACATGGAGCGATATGTGACCTCCGCTAGGCACATCGAGATCCAGGTCTTCGGAGACAGCTTCGCAAACGTGATACACCTCGGGGAGAGGGACTGCTCGATGCAGAGGAGGTACCAAAAGATCATCGAGGAGGCCCAGGCGGTGATGGTGCCCGAGAGCACCAGGGAAAAGATAAGGGCTTCGGCGGTGGCGCTCGTAAAGGGGATCTCATATGAGAACGCCGGGACGGTCGAGTTCATCTACGACGAGGAGCGGGACGAGTTCTACTTCTTGGAGATGAACACCCGCATCCAGGTGGAGCACCCGGTAACAGAGGCTGTGACCGGCATCGATCTGGTGCAGCTCCAGCTCAAGGTGGCAGGAGGGGAGGCTATGCCCTATGCCCAGTCCGACATAGCCTTCTCGGGCCACGCCATAGAGTGCAGGATCAATGCCGAGTCCCCTCAGAGATCGTTCCACCCCTCCCCCGGGCGTATAACCGCCTGGAGGCCTCCGGAGATGGAGGGGCTGAGGCTCGACACCCACTGCTACGAGGGGTATCTGGTGCCGCCATTTTACGACTCGCTCCTTGGAAAGATGATCGTCTATGGCAAAGACAGATCTGAGGCCCTTCAAAAGACCAGGACGGCTCTAGAGCACTTCGAGGTGAAAGGGATAGAGACCAACATAGGCTTCCTCTCTTTCTTGGCGAACGAGCCGGATTTCGAGTCGGGCAGGTACAACACCCGCTGGGTGGAGCAGAACATTGGGAGGTTCCTGCCCCAACAGGGGTAGGGCTGACCAAGCCGGCAGAGTCGCAAAGGACCCCAAAGAGCACCTGGATCTATCCTGGAACCCATGGAGGTGAGGCATTGCACCCGGAAAAGATTGACGAATAAGCTTCACGGAATGGAAAAATCGACCTCGAGAATTGTCCGACCCACGCCGGAGTCGTATAATACCGTTACCGGTAGCAACTATGCCGAGAAGGGGGCACTGGCTTCGTCTCTTCGCGAATCTTGGATCGTACGTCAAAGCCATAGTCACTCGCGCTGAACGAAACCATGTGTCGCTGGCAAGATAAGTCAAGGCAGGCAATCTTCACATCCGAATACCGAGCGCACTGCGGGAGGTGCGCTACTTAGCTGCGATCATCGATTTAGCGCCTGCCCCGAATTGAATACCGATTGGCACGATCTATCTAGGGGGACCCATGTGTGATTCGGGACATCACGAGACCTTTGCGACTAGCGCGAATGGGTCCGGCACTCTTTTCAAGGCTGACATCAGCGATCTGGATAGCCGCGCGCACTTCCTCGTCGGTGAAGACGGAATCAGGCGCACCGCTGTCGGCTTCATAGGATATAACTTCGCACGAGCCGGGAGCCGCGTGCTGATAGCAGTCGACAGCCAATATGATCTTCGTATTCCGGAGGCCATATCGCGTGCTTTAAGGGATGTGAACGGGGCGAAGGCCGACATTATCGTTGTTGATGTGGGGCCTGACCGTGAATTTGGAGACCTCGACGAAATCGAGGTGATAATGCGACGAGAATCCTATCGGATCAAGCCACGGCGTTACGAGGGTTTTGCCTGGGTCGAGGAGTTGGCACTTGCCAATGGCTACGACATGCTGATCCACGGCCGCGGGGGCGGGCCCGGTGCGGACCCAAGGATCAAAAACTACGAGTTCATACCCTGGCAGACCATAGAACAGTTCACCAGTACCGCTACCACTTTTCCGCGCGAGCTGCACGCACTGATAAATCAAAAGGCTTGGGAGCCGATATGGAACCACGGGGTTGGAGGCTCGGTCCACCTCACGGACCCGGAGGGCACCGACATTACCTACACACTTTGGCCGGAGTATTTCGAACGACCGAGCAGCCCTTTCAAAAAATCTCCCCTCTGGGGCCATCTGATGGCTCACCCGATGCCGCCTCTCGTGAAGCAGGCCGACGCCACGGGAACCCTGGCGGGAACAACGAACCATTTCGGTAGACCGTACCCCAACATGAGACTTGAAATGGTCGACGGCCGCTTGGAGTCGATCCAGGGCGGCGGGGCCTATGGGGCGGGCTGGAATGAACTTCTTGAGGAAAGCAGGCACTCGCAATATCCCTGTTTCCCTCGCGAAGGTCTTTTTTGGCTCTGGGAGGTTGCGATTGGCACGAATCCAAAGATCAAGAGGCCGCACGGAATCAATCTCCAATCTTCAGGCGGCTCAGAATGGGAACGCCGCCGCTCCGGAGTGATCCACCTTGGTCTTGGCACCTCGTGGCGTGATGAATACGAAGACTGGGCCGTTGAAAGGAGCATGCTCTACGGCCATCTTCACGTCCATCTCCTGTTCCCGACACTTGACGTCACCACCGGATCGGGAGAGGTCTTGCGCGTGATCGATAACGGTCATCTTACGGCGCTCGACGACCCTGAGGTACGAAAGCTCGCTAGCACGTTTGGAGATCCAGATCTGCTCCTGGAAGAGGACTGGATTCCCAAAGTCCCAGGGATAACCACAGACGGCAGCTATTCAGCCTATGCGAAGAACCCCGTTGAATGGGTGTACGGAGACGTCGGAAGTTAGTCGACGAAAGAGAATCCCTTCCTGTCTTGGCCGTGGGTATAAGCGCTGGCGGATGCTCGCTTTCTCACTTTATCTTGTTGGTGCGACTCTCATTTCCAAGAACATGCAGCATCTTCGCCGCTAGCGCTATCCTTCCCCTCCATTATGGGAGAGGTTTGCCTCGCAGATCGATCAACAAATTGGCTCTAATCACTCCACTCGGCCAAGATCATAGGTTTATGCCAAAGAGCGCACATGCGTTTTCGAGCAAGATCTTTCTCCTTGAGCTTTCCCTGATCCCCAGCTCCGCAAACTCGCTCAGCCAGCGGTCCGGATCTATCACAGGCCAGTCTGAGCCGAAAAGGACACGGTCTTGCAGTATGGTGTCGGCATAGTGCACCAGCTGTTCCGGGAAGTACTTCGGCGCCCATCCGCTCAGATCTATGTAGACGTTGCTCTTGTGCCTGGCCACCGCCAGTGACTCCTCCTGCCATGGCCAAGAAGGATGGGCTGCGATTATCTTGAGTTGCGGGAAGTCAGCGGCGACATCGTCTAGATAGGGGATCGGGCGGGTGTATTTGAGCTTGAAGCCCATCCCTCCCGGAGTTCCGGCCCCCGAGCCCATCATCCCTCCGTGGAAAAGTACTACCAGACCGTGGTCGCTTGCGCTCTCCCACAGCGGGTAGAAGCGCGGATCGTTGGGGTAGAAGGCCTGCCTCCCCGGATTCAGCTCACCCAGCCCTCTAAGTCCAAGCTCCTCGGCGCAGCGTTTCGCCTCGTCGACGGCAACCCTGCCCTGCCAGGGGTCGACAACCCCGAAACCTATGAACACATCAGGGTTGCGCCTTACCGCATCGGCAATATGGTCGTTTGGAACCGGGGGAATTCCCGACGAAGTCACATCCGTTGAATTCACGATCACCGCCATCATCTCCTTCTCCCGGTAGCGATCGGCAAGCTCGTCGAGGGAGACGGGAGCCAGCTCTTTCCCGAAGTACTTGCCCATCTGGGCGTTGCGGGCGCCCATGGCCTTGATTGCCTCGTCGTCATGACCATGCACGTGAATGTCTATTGCCTTTATCATCTTGAACCTTCCCCTGTGCGAGATTCGCCGCTCGGTTCGTCCGGCAGACCAAGTTCGGCCAAAATCTCCCTCGTGTGCTGGCCCAATGTTGGTGGCGCTTTCAGTTCACCCCACGGGGTCCTCGAGAATCGCGCCGGCGGAGCCACCGTAACAACTTCACCTTCGGTCGGGTGCAAAAGATGTAGTTCAAGTCCCAGATGTTTCGCCTGAGGCTCGAGGAAAACGTCCCTTAGGCTGTTGACCTGGGCGTGGGGAACATCACAGGTCATGAAGCGCTCGCGCCATTCGGCCAGGGTGCGCCTCCGAAAGACTGGCGCCAACAGCTCATGGAGGAGTTCAAAGTTCTCAATCCGGCTCTCGCGGGTGGAAAAGCGCCAGTCGTTGAGCAGGTCAGGCATTTCCACCGCCGCAACGAAGCCTTCCCAGAACTTTACCGGCGACGAGAGGTGGGCGGTAATGACCAGCTCGTCCCGGCATGTGAAGGCGTAGGACTGGCTTATGCTCGGTCGACGCCGCGGACCTCCCAAGTCGCCGGTGCAGTAGTATCGCGTAACTTCAGAGGAGAGAAAGGCCGTAGTGGATGCCAGCATCGACACATCTACGTACTGGCCGACGCCTTTGACATCGCGAGCGTGCATAGCGGCAAGAATTGCGTATGCAGCGGTCATCCCTGCCAATCCGTCCGTGAACGCCGGTCCTGTGATTCGCGGATGATCCACATCGATGAGCTGACTGAGTAGACCCCCGAGTGCCTGACCGACAGTGTCATAGACCGGCCTAGCCGCGGCCGGTCCATCCTGACCGAAGCCTGAGACTGAACAGTAGATGATCTGCGGCCGAATGCTGCTCAACGACTCGTAGTCGAGACCGAATCGCTTCATCACACCCGGACGGAAATTCTCGAGAAACACATCAGAGCGCCCAACGAGGGCTTTGACCAAGCTTTGCCCCTCTTCAAGGCGGATGTCAGCTTCAACACTTCTTTTGTTGCGGTTGTACCCTAAGAACTCCGGCGAGTAAGTCCCACCTGCAAAGGCCCGGAAGGGATCGCCGACTCCTGGCGTTTCCACTTTTACCACGTCCGCCCCCAGATCGGCCAGCAGCTGACCGGCGTAAGGACCGGCGATAAAATTCGCAACCTCGATCACGCGCACTCCAGAAAGTGGGCCGCTGCTATCTGTCACTGAAACTGTCCTCCCCCCTTGAAATGATCGACTCCATCACGACGTTTCCGAACGGGTCGATCTGCGCAGACCAGCCGCCCTTGACCGCATAGACGGTATCCCGAGTCTCAATCAGAGCCGGGCCGTCGATTACGGCACCACGTGCCAACTCTTCGAGTCTCACCACAGAGGTAGTAACCGACTCACTATCGCGGGACCAGCGAACCCGTCTGGTGACAGTTGGCACGGCCATGCTTGTGACTACAGGTACTTCGGGAGGAAGCCAGGTAGGCGTTTCAGCCCGAACATCGAGCATGACCGCCCGCATCTCACCATCCGGCTGA
>JAJZIP010000174.1 GCA_021810525.1 Actinomycetes bacterium
AGTGAGGTACCCATAGGTACCCAAGAATTCAGAGAAGCTAAACACAAACAAGCAGGTCAAAGACCTGCCTATTGAGCCGGTGAGTGGAAATTCATGTTTTTTCTGATCTAAGTGCGAAAGTCAGGAAGCGTAATGGCTGGTACACATGGATACCCAGTGATTTTGATAGGGTAAGTTGAGATTAGCGTTGCGCATTACACGCAGATATTCAGCCGTAGTGAACACTACATATTTTTGCCGGAATGACTTGTCCTACCTTCGATCAGTCAATCCGCGCTCTTGAGCATGCAAAAGCTGAGCTAAGACATCCATCTCACGAAGTCGGATCTCCTCGGCGATTATTGTTGATTTCGGACCCCAATCCGCGCAAAGCTCGGCAAAGCGGCGATGTACTTCACGAAATCGTGTGGCTCCATAAATAGATACAAGCGCATCGAGGAGAGATGCGTGAAGCAGTTTGTGATATGAAGACATTTCATCTGGGCTGCAAAGAATGCATCGAAAAACAGGTGCAGGTTGACACTGTGGCGACCAAGTACCAGGCCACTTACTCGACCAGGGAGGTTTGTCGGAAGAAAGATTCCCGGTTTGAATGCGAGATCGCCAAAGTATTCCACTGGCAAGTCCGGAGGCGTGAAGGGTACGTTGCCAGGTCTATAATGTGCAATTGTTGCGGCACGTAACCAGTCAAACTCCGTTGGAACGAGGATGGGCCCAGAGGTAAATCCCAAATGGATTGGCTCTGCGAACCAAGACTGTTGGTGTAAGCTCACTTTGAGTGAGGTCAGCTGGTCAGGATCAGCTCCATAAATTTCTTCCGTTGCCCACTCAGCTATGCATCGATTGGCTTCTTCGGTCTCCGATAGCGTGAGGTTACGTTCTTGGATGCCAGAAGCAATCCAACTATTCCCACGTTCCGTCATGATGGTTCTCTTGATTCGGGGGGTAATCATGATCGCGAGTTTTCGAGTTACCGGGATGACGAACCCAGGCGCGTTTCTGCCATCAAGTCTTATTGCGCACCACCCCAGATCATTGGCGATTAGATCCATTTCGGCAGGAGCATGAAGCAGAGTCCAAGCAGCGGCCATCAACGGAGCCAAATATCGTTGCAGTTCAATCAATCTTGCCGTTTTGGCACTGTCCGAGTCGACATCAACTTCAAGCGAGCGCAGTCGAAATTGAAATCTTTCGACAAATTCAGGCGTCCGCACCAGCGTGCTTGTTGCAAACGGAACCAAAGTTTCCACCCACACTCGTGCCGATAATGATTCTGGTGAAATCTGCAGTTCTGAGATAGCTTGAGGTAGGTTTCGTTCGAAACCCTGCCACATCTTTTCCATAAAATCCGGATCATTATTGGTTGGGGTGGCATCTTGAAGGGTGTATAGGTCGGCTACAAGAGAAACGTCCGATACGGATTTGACGAAAGGCTCATTGACCCCCTTTCGAAGGACGTGAACCGGCGATTCACGCCGTCTCCTTTTCACGCCGAAACTAAAATTTGCCAGGACCGCAGCGGGGACGTAGTGCTGTTTCTGCGTCATGATTTTATTGGGATACGATCTTCTGCCGAACAGACAGTGAACTCACATTTGCGATCATATACGCACCATAGTAACCATACTGAGTGAACCACGACTAATGAGAAACTGCACAAGTTTCCAAGGGATATTTGTGCCTTAGATCAATGTCTGGGCAACCCTTTGGCAAATGCTCTCTCTCAACAGCCAATTTCCCGATAAATTGCTTCGCAAGACTTGGCGGGATTCGTGTTGACTCTCCGCTAACCATCCGCTTCACTGCTCACCGAAATTCCTCGATGACACCCATGCATTCTGGGAGGATTGCACCGCCTCGGACTTTGTGACGATCTGAGCTTTTGATCATAGTTCTACGACTTGGCGACTACTTAGCGAGGGTTATGTTTCCGGTCTAGCTTTGTAGCTCCTAATGAGACCCTAGTGGACCCATCGTTGTGGAAACCCTATGGTCTCATTCAGAGAATATCGCTAAAAGTTAACTGCGGCAACACAGCCACAAGCGACGAGCCCTTGCCTCGCAAGTTCGTTGAGGGCCCTAGCAGTATCCCAGCCCAGTTCATTAGTACTTACGCCAAGAGCAGCTACTAGAACAAGGCACTTCCCCTCTTTATGAAGGATGTCATTCCACTCGTTTGGCCTCTCAGGAGTTCCCTCGAAGAGCGTTTCATCGTTCGATGCACAAGTCAGGAGTCCGTCGATGGCTCGGATTTCCCAACCCGGAATATCGTCAGGCGTTGCATCAAGCACATCTGGCATCGCGAGTGTAAACCCATGCTCAAAGACATCATTAAGCCACACACTCATTAGGTCTCCACTTTCACCCTGTAGTTGGCGTGGAGTCTCGGGGCTAATAATCAACATGCCATGTGGCGCAGGATATTCCCTAACTGCGACGAATGCTTGGACGTCAGATGACACCTCTCTCAGATGATTTGCTGCACGGAGGGCCTCTAGGCGATTACGTCGGTGGTCGAGTACTTGTGGTGGTCCACATCGAGAGTGCAGAAACCCGAGCCGTGAGGCAAAGCTGGTTAAGTGCGCTATTAGCGAGACGCCTTCGTTTTGGCGGATTGCTTGATGACATTTCCAACATATGCCGCCCCCCATACGCAGATGGGTAATTGCATTGTCAATAGCATCGTTACCGAACAGCTGATCCAGCTCTTCGGTGACCAAGACCGATCCCGATGATCGTTGTCCGCTTCTCTCATGCAATTTGGCCGTACTCCCTTTGCACGGGTGTTCTCACCGCAACTTGATTCCCAGTATAGAAGGTATGGAAAGCAGTAGTGTATCTGGTAGTGTATGAGGTGTAGTAACAGTGTGTATTCTTTGAGAGGGAGCGAATTCGCATGAGCAGGGTTACAAGAACATCTAGGGCTGATGCGCATCATAAATCAGTAATTGTCGACGTGAATGATATCGCCGGTTACCTTCAAGAGACGCTGGGGCAGAAGCTAGTCGCTTACATGACTGGCGTCGCTGACCCAAAAGGGGTCGGGCGTTGGGCTCAAGCTTCTCAGAATCCTCGTGAAGATGCGGAGCGCCGACTCCGTGCAGCATTTCAAATTTACCACCTACTAATAACAGTGTAAAGCACTCATGTTGTGCGTGCTTGGTTCATCGGAATGAATCCCCAGTTAGATGATGACTCACCAGCTGAGGCCATTCGAGAGGGACGCCTGAAAGAGGCACTTGCAGCAGCCAATGCGTTCATAACCGGAGGATAGGCATGGAACGTGGACCTGCAGTGGTTTCAGCTCCGCCGGGAGGACTTTGGCGTGTGGCAAGAGGCGATGATCCGCTCGCAACGCCACCTGTCTCACGACCCGACCTAGTGGGAGGGAATCGTTTCGACCCGCTCATGATGACATACGGTGTCTTGTATTTTGGTAGCAATCTCGAAGTCTGCTTTGGCGAAACGCTTGCTCGCTTACGACCAAGTATCAAACTTCTTGCAATTGTCGAAGAAGATTGGGCAGAACTTGGTTTCATGTCAGTTGGAACAGTCGCCGCAGATTGGCGACAGCGCCGTACCGCAGTTCATGTGCAACTTCCAGAAAACCTCTTATTTCTGGATGTCGAATCTCCGGCAACGCACCAGTTCCTGCGTCGAGAGCTTGCCCTTGGCCTTTCGTCGATGGGGCTTTCGGATATTGATGTCTCAACTGTACGGGGAAATGACCGACGCGTGACAAGGATGATTTCGGAGTGGGCGTACATGGCAGCCGATGACGAGCAGCCTCGATTTGCTGGCATTCGATATGAGTCGCGCATTAAAAGTGGGTGGGAGTGTTGGGCGCTTTTCGACGATGAGGAATTGGAGATTCAAGTTATTGAGACCGTTCCGATTACACCGTACATGCCACAACTTATTTCTGTTGCAGAGCTGTTTGGTTTACAGATCTATTAGCCCGAAGATACGAGTAAAGTACACGCACATCTAGTCCCAGAATTGGGGATTCTCGGAAGGGCATTTCCTGCAAAAGGAATGCCCTTGACCAGACAGATTATTTAAAGTGTCAATTTAGGGTGTACCCCAAACCGACGTCGGAAATGAATATGAATTTGTGTCGGGATAGGGTCCATTTGCCCATTTTCTTACACCACAGTAAGAGGGTCAAAGACCCTAACCTGACACTTTGGAGATTGGAGAGATTTCAGTGACCGGTCAACGTGTCGGCTATGTCCGCGTGAGTAGTTTGGACCAGAATCATGAACGACAACTGGATCAATTGCAGCTTGACCGCATCTTCACCGACAAAGCTTCCGGCAAAGATACTTCCCGACCGCAACTTGCAGAGTTGCTGGCCTTTGTTCGCGCAGGCGATACGTAGTCGTACATTCAATGGATTGCCTTGCAAGAAATCTCAATGATCTGAGAAAGTTGGTTCAACAACTCACGCAACGCGGCATATGTGTGGAATTTGCGAAAGAGGGCCTGACCTTTATTGGCGACAACTCACCCATATCGCAATTTCTTCTCTCGGTTATGGGAGCTTTTGCAGAGTTCGAGAGGGCTTTGATCAGAGAATGCCAAAGGGAGGGAATTGCTCTTGCAAAAAAGCGCGGAGTCTATCGTGGGCGTAAAAGGGCGCTGAAGACCGAATAGGAGAACTTCAAAAGCGAGCAGAGTCCGGCGAGAGCAAAGCCATGCTGTCGCGAGCATTTGGTATTGCCGCGACACTGTTTATCAGTATCTAAGTTCTGGCCTTTCGGATTCGAGATGATGAGTCGAGAGCTGCATTACCATCACATTTTCCATCGAATCGACGGTAATAAATTCCATTAGTTTAGGTAAATGGTAGTATTATGAGAAATATAGAGTAAAACCTTCTGCGATCGCGCTTGACCTCGTCTGACGATCTTTGGCTCATCCGGCATTGATAGGGCTCTGTCCTGTAAACGAACCAACATGGAATGCTTCCCTCAGGATGGCAGTCTCAGTCCGTTCGATCTCAGACTGGGCTCGCATGAGTCTCGATCTAACCTTGGAGAGTACCTCAAAAGTCCCATCAACTCGATCCGCAATCGCCTCTCGAATTGTCTGGCATGCGAGGGGTATAGGCAACATCGACAAAGTCTTTTGATTTATCTTTGGCATGTTCCCAGCTGAACCGGTCGCCCTCTCACGAAGGAAGTTTCGCGCCTGATGTGCTGACATCATGTGACAGAGATATTTTGGATCGATGCCATCTCGAGCCCGAACCCGAATCATCAAATCCGGATATATGAATTGTCTGGCAGGGCCGTCATAGACAGCGGGCACACCCACGTACTCGCGCGTATTTCCCCTTTGCACGACAATGTCGTCGGGTTGTAACCAGAATTCCGAGTCGGGTTCAAATGACTCGTCCGTATATTTATATTGCGATGAGTCAAAGGTCCCGTTCGTAGTCGCGGTCAGAGTCAGAACTCGTACCGGGGTCTCAAAATTGATTGGGCGAGCAGAGTATCCATTGCGCAAGGAGCCCGAGATAACTTCACTGAGTGGACGGACTCCCTGACCATCTTCGTCCGAAGCTGCCTGCTGATAGGCCATCGTCAGTACTGCTTCCCGCGTCGCTTCCAGAAGTTGGTCAAGCGGTTCAATTCGGGCCCGCGCCCTCCTCGTGGATCTAAACATCTGCTCAATCGTGTTCGCAATTCGAACTTGCTCACCTAAATCCGGATTTGGCACCAGAGTGTTGCTGGCAAAACTCTGATTAATGCCCCCCTGCGCAGAACCTTGAAAATTCGCAAGAATACGTTCTTGCCCTTCCGGAGAGAATAGATACCAAAACAAGAACCGAGAGTCACAATCTTGCTGAGGGCGACAAATGAAGACGTGCTCATTTACTACTGCCAATTCATACGGAAAGGCAGCGTCCACCAGTGCAATCTTCCCAGTCGTCGCACCATCTTTTACCACCAGGATGTCTCCTTGCCGAATCTGTCCCCTTCGCATTTTCTCGAAGAAAGCCTGTGGCACATATCGAAGATTGTCAGTTCGAAATCCTCCGTCACGTGTTAAGTGTTCACCTCCAATGCTGGGAACACCTTCAGTGATGTTTCTGACCCCACCTTTCGGGCGTGAGCCACTTTGAAGGGGCTCGATCAATTCGCACAATTGAACTTCGGGCCATGTCGAATACTCGGTCACAATATTTCTCCAGGATCCTCAAGCAAGTCACGAAGGCTGGTTAATTCGTCAAGCGCAAGACTTAGTTCCTCCAAGGCTTCGGTCAGAAGTTCTCGCGGATCCGCCAATTCATCAAGATCGTCAAGTTCCTCGTCACGAATCCATTTGAATGCGTCAATCTTGTAGTTCTCTTCCCTGATTGAATCAATGTCGAATGGACGCCAGCGCCCAC
>JAJZIP010000175.1 GCA_021810525.1 Actinomycetes bacterium
TCGCGATTCGGCCGACGGTTGCTGTGACTTTTCGGTTCAATGCTGCCAGCTCCTCTTCCCAGAGATCATCTTACGTAAGTTGAGGAGGCGGATGGGAAACAAGGCTGTTCCATTGCAAAACCCGAGCCACAATACCCAGGCTGGCCTTGCCAAAGGAAATGCTGGAGTCTATCGTCTCCCAATTCCTGATGCCTTGGCTGCGCTAAACAGCTCCTTTTTTGGCCTCGATGATTCTGAGGCCATGCGCAGGAAGAGCAGCTACGGCTCCAACACTCTCCCGACCCCCCACCGAAGACGAATAATCGTGGAGCTAGGCGCTCAGCTGACTAACATGTTTGCAGTTGTATTGATAGTTGCTTCCGGACTCACATTTCTGATCTATTTTTTCACCTCACCTCGCGACGTTGCCAATTTAGATCTTGCCTTCGGTATTCTCGCGGTGGTTGTGCTAAATGCTTTGATCGGCTTTGCGCAAGAATACTCTGCCGAGCGGACTGCCGAGGCACTCCAAGCCCTATTGCCGCGAACGGTGAAGGTGATACGTTCCGGCCTTTTGAACGAAATTTCTGTAGAGGATCTGGTCCCAGGGGATGTTGTGGCACTGGAAGCTGGCGACACAATCTCTGCGGATTGTCAGGTGATCGAGGCACGAAACCTCTCGGTCGAGATGGCGGCAGTTACCGGAGAGAGCGATCCTGTGGTCCGCACCAACGAGGCACCCGCCGCCGTCCGAGACAGAGTTGATGCTCGTAACTGCGTTCTCATGGGTTCGTCAGTTGTAACCGGTGACGGCAAGGCAGTTGTGTTTGCCACCGGCCTTAGCACTGAATTCGGACGTATCTATTCATTGACGGCGGCACTCCCGGTTGAAGAAAGCCCGTTGCAGCATCAAGTAACCGATATGGCAAAGCGGGTTGCAGCTATCGCAATCGCAGCCGGGGCTCTCTTATTCGCGCTGCGCGCAATCACCGGAAATCCTGCTGCCCTCTCATTTGTGTTTGCACTTGGTGTCATGGTGGCGCTGGTGCCGGAAGGCTTGCCTGCGACCCTCTCGGTTTCGCTGGCCATTGGGGTTAGGCGCATGGCGCGACGTAATGCCCTGATCAAGCGGCTGACAGCCGTAGAGGCCCTCGGGTCCACGACAGTTATCTGTACCGACAAAACTGGAACCCTTACCAAAGCTGAGATGACTGTTCAGCAGATCTACAGTTCTAGTTCCGCAAAAGTGCTTTCCGTAACTGGCATTGGCTATGCCCCAGTTGGTGAGGTAGAGAGCGCTGACGAAGTGCGGGAGTTGCTGCGTATCGGGGTTCTATGCACCAATGCGAGACTAATTCCTCCTGACGGCAGAGCTGAATGGCGGGTACTCGGTGACACAACCGAGGGCGCGATTTTAGTGGCCGGCGCCAAAGCTGGAATCGACAAAACTGATGAGGAGAAGCTTGCACCGCGGGTGGGTGAGTTTCCTTTCGATTCTGACCGCAAACTCATGACCACCGTGCATAGGGTGGGCAATGCTTACGAGGCATATGTGAAAGGATCACCCCAGGCTGTTCTCGATCGCTGCAGCGAGATCTGGTGGAAAGGAAAGTCGATTCCTCTCGATCTAGAAATCTCAAAGGAAGTAGCGGAGGCTAACGACGCCATGGCTTCACAAGCTTTGCGTGTCTTAGCGGTCGCTAAAAAAGAAGTTCCTTCCGGCCAGGTCGATCAGGACCAGGCTGAGCATGGGCTGACCTTTCTCGGACTGGTGGGGATGGTGGACCCACCCCGCACCGATGTCATAGCAGCCGTAGCCGCCTGTGAAAATGCAGGAATCAGGATCTACATGGTAACAGGAGACTATGGTCTCACTGCTGAAGCGGTTGCGCGACGGATTGGCATTATAGGGAGCGGCCCAGCCCGCGTGATGACCGGAAGCGACCTTGACAACACAACCGAGGAGGCGTTGACCCAGGCATTGCAAAGTCACGAACAGATCATATTTGCCCGGGTCCGCCCGGAGCATAAGCTTCGAATCGTCAGTGCTCTCGAGCAACTCGGAGAGATTGTGGCGGTTACTGGGGATGGTGCCAACGATGCTCCCGCCCTGAAAAGAGCCAGTATCGGCGTTGCTATGGGCGAGGGTGGCACTGATGTTGCGCGTGAAGCAGCTGTTATGGTGCTGCTGGATGACTCATTTGCCTCCATAGTGGCCGCAGTTGAGTTAGGTCGGTCCGTTTACCAAAATATTCGTCGCTTTTTGGTTTATCTTTTCAGTCACAATCTCGCCGAATTGGCTCCGATTCTCGCTGCAACCTTTGTTGGTTTTCCGCTAGTTCCATTGAGCGCACTGCAGGTCCTCGCTATTGATCTCGGCTCAGATGTTCTTCCCGCACTCGCCTTGGGAGCAGAAGTGCCGGAGGCTGACTCCATGAATCGACCACCGCGCCCACCTTCCGAACATCTCTTTTCCTGGTCAGTAGTGAGGCGTTTCCTGTTTTTGGGATCCATCCAGTCAGCGGGGGTCGTATTTGCGTTCTTTTGGCGAATTCATACCGCGCACTTGCCATTTGCCAGCTTCACTGCTGCCAACCCGACTTATCGAGAAGCGCTGACAATGACCCAGGCGGGAATTGTCGTAAGCCAGTTCTTCAACAGCTTCGCCGTACGCACTGAGCGTGAAAGTGTCTTTCGAACTGGGATTTGGTCAAACCCTTGGCTGGTTGCTGCAGGACTAACCGCCTTGGGTATTATTGCGTCAATAAGTTATGTGCCATTGTTGCAATCGGTCTTCCATACTGCACCTCTAAAAGCCTCTGACTGGCTCATGCTTGGAGGTTTTGGTCTCATACTGCTTCTCGCGGAGGAGGGACGCAAGGCCTGGAATCGTCATCGAAGTCTAGCGGGAGCTCCAAAGGGATCTCGATGAATGGACCGTATGACATTTGATCTTCTGCTTTTGGATCTAAGGAGTGGGATGCTTCAGCTGGCGCCTAACCAAACTTGTAGCCAGATTGGAAAACTGATTTGGCGACTAGTGACTTCGTCAACGGCTCTTTTGGGCTGTTATCGCCTGGATTAATAGCGATATCATCGAATAAGTTCGGCAAACGGCTCAAGCTATATCGCCCTCTAGGGCCAAAATGGCACATAGACCATTAGTCCGGATCATTCAAGATCTATGCCGTGACAGCAATAGTAGGTCAGCTCCTTTTTTGCATTGCTCAGCTGCTTTTCCAAGTCGAAGCTTCGCAAACCACAAAACCTGGGTACAACTCAGCTGACGTCGCGCCTCCGAAGAAGGAACAGCCCCGCAGCACCGAGCACCACTGTCCAGGCGACCAGCACGGCGGCACCGGGACCGGCCCCAAGAAGGTGAGCAGAGGCTAGGCCAATCATGGCGTTTTGTGCATGCACCGGCATGTACCGGCCTACCGATGGCAACAAGCCGAAAATGATGTTTTCGGCAACGAAACCCCATGCCAACAGGATGATTACCGCACCGACCTGATTAGGGATGATTGCTCCGAGCCCAACTCCGATAACGCCCCACAATGCTGATCCGATCAGTGTTCCAACCAGAAGTAGCGCCAGATCACCTCCCGAGAGCGCAAACGGGATGCTCCGAGCACTGAGGATAATCGTGCCCACTAAGAGAACCAGTCCCTCGCCGACCACGCCAAACAAGAATCCCGCAATGGCACCAGCAACGATTTTTGAACCAAAAACCCTGTCGCGATTCGGATTGAAGAGGAACGTAGGACGGATGGTCCCGAAACGGTACTCGCTGGTCACCAGCATGATCCCAGCTAGTGCGGAAAACACTCCTGCGATGGTACCATCACCGACCAGGGTCAGCTGGTTCTCCTTGACTGAGAGCAAAGCTGCGCTGGACAAAAGGCCGGTAAGCAGGGAAAACAGCAGCACCAAACCGATCAGTCCCAGCAACAATCCAAGCGTGGTGCGGGTCGAGCGGATCTTTAGCAGCTCGGCTCTAATTTGAGAAATCACTTTTCCGGCTCCGAGGTTAGTTCGAGAAAGACCTCTTCCAGAGAGGAGCCTTCCGACGCTAGTTCATGTAATGGAATCCCAGAGGCGAAAGCGATGTCACCGACACGCTCGCTGGTTATTCCCTGAGCGAGAAGAGCGTGATCGTTAGTCGCAGTGGTCTCGATGCCCTCTTTATGTAGAGCCTGAGCCAATTCGGAGAGTTTGGGACTTCGAACACGGACGGAGCCACCGACACGTGCGGTCAGCTCAGCCAATGAAGATTTCGCTATCAGACGTCCATGCCCGATGATCAAGACCTGGTCGACGGTCTGGGCAACTTCTGCAAGCACATGGCTCGATACCAACACGGTTCGTCCCCGCGCTGCAAAGCTCCTCATGAAATCTCTCAACCAGCGCACACCTTCGGGATCGAGCCCGTTGGCCGGCTCGTCGAGAATGAGAAGATCGGGATCGCCAAGAAGGGCCGCCGCCAGGCCAAGCCGTTGGCGCATGCCCAGCGAATACCCTTTGACCCGCCTTTTCGAGGCGTCTTTCAGCTCCACCAGTTCAAGCACTTCGTCGACCCTCGAATCTGAGATGCCGACCGCTCGACTAAGTGTCAACAGGTGATCCCGCGCCGATCGGCCTGGGTGAAAATCCGTTGCCTCTAGAACCGCCCCCACCCGCATTGGGGGATTGTCAAGTTCCGAGTAGTGACGGCCGAAAATCACGGCGTTACCACTGGTCGGTTTGGCCAAGCCCAAAAGCATGCGAAGGGTGGTCGTCTTCCCGGCACCGTTGGGACCGAGGAACCCGGTTATCGTACCCGGTGCAAGTGTGAATGACAAGTTGTCGACGGCGAGCAACGATCCATACCGCTTGGTCAGAGACTCACTTTGAACCACAGGGTCCATGTTTGCACGCTCGCTTCAAGGGTATCGGAAATCTGAAATAGGACTCAGCTTGTCTTTCCTTCGATCAGAGTAACCGCCACACCTGGCAAATTGTGTCAACGCGACGGTTTTTTTGAATTTAGATTCACTACAGAGACTAGATTTGCACGTGGCCGATATCGATGCGGCTTAAAGTTGTCGATGGATTGGCCCAGATGTGCATAGCCCCGGCGGCCCGTGACACGACGTTGCCTAGCTTGGCCAGAACACCCAAATCGACCGAGACCCACCCCCACTTGGTGGATTGCACGGCTCCAGCCGACAGAATCAAGTTGGAGGGGCAAGGTGCATCTGATCCAGAATCGACAATCCCGACGAGGCGATGCATATCACCTGCTTCGTGGAACCACATGCCGGCCTGTGTCATAACTCGTCGTTAGGGAATCGCCTCTCCGCCTTACGTGCGGAATTCAATCGTTTCTCGGAGAGTCTGCTCTCGACCGAGCTTCGGGTCGGTTTAGTAGCATGTCGGCGCCTAGGAACCTTGGCGGCACCCTCCAGCCTGGCGACGAGTTCTTCCATGGCCAGCCGTCGATTCTGGAGTTGAGATCTTTGAGATGACGCCACCACTTTGAGCTGCTCACCGTACCGTGCCCTCACTCGGGCAAGCGTAGCTTCGTCTGACACTAACTGCCTGAGATCGCAGGTCAGCTCAACCCGGGTGTTCGAGGTGTTGACATGCTGACCCCCTGGTCCTGGACTTCGTGAAAATCGCCAGGTCACTGCCGAGTCTGGAATCTTTATCCTCGCATCAGATCGCGACACCCGAAAAACTCCCAAAGAAAACACGTGCAAGCATTAGCTGTGGGTACTTGAACCCAGAGAAACGCTGACTCCGGCATCTTTGCTACTTGTGGTCAAAGCCGTACTGAAGACCCAGCGCCCCAGTTACATCATAAGGCCAAGGGGTGCTGAAACAGAAAATGCAGCGGCCATTTCTAATCTACGTCCTCTAAATGATCTTTAGCTAAGAGTGTGCAATGCAATCGTCGAATGCGCGCAGCCACCGCCCGCGCGCATCTCAGCAACGACTCAAATTGCTTCTATGATCTCGTGATCGCTTGCACCCTTCCGGCCAGCAAGTTTTGTATGGCCCGCCATGCAATATCCGTACTGCGTAGTGTGTGACAAGGCCACAGCAATCAGCTGCCTGATCTTCTCGGAAAGCGCACCAACGCTGAAAGCAGCCTTGCTGGACTTTTCAATAGCATCGCTAATCTCGGGTGAGAACTTGTTGCGACACTTGGCGATCTCAGGAGCCCCCACAGAGTAGAGAGACTTTGACTCCGCTTTGGTCTCTGCCACCGTTACTCCTCCATCTCTTTCGTCAGTGTTCACGAATTCAAGACGCTTCGAGCAAGTCTCTGAAGCCACGGAAGTAGCGGTGGTCGCCCAAAAGAGCCTTGCAGTGTCAGGTGACCTTCTAGTACGTAATAGAAAAACTGTCTACGGACTTCTCCCC
>JAJZIP010000176.1 GCA_021810525.1 Actinomycetes bacterium
GCTCGAGGTTTTCGTCCGAGAGCTTTTCGAAAGAGTTGAGCCCGACTCACCGCTGCCATTTGAAGGCGAGACATATCCTTATACTGGAGACGTCATCGACCTCCAGGAGATGGTCAAGGACCAGGTGCTGTTGGAGCTCCCACTGGCTCCGTTGTGCCGAAAGGATTGTAAAGGGCTCTGTGTCAGCTGTGGAGCGGACCTGAATCTGGGGCCGTGCAGCTGCGGTGGTGTCGCAATAGATCCGAGATGGAGTACGCTTGACATTTTGGTCGATAAGGACCGTTAGGATATAGCTCTGATATTTCCGGATTCGCTCGATACGACTGCGCACGTTTTCATGCACGTATAATATGTCCATCGAATTCTACGAATTCATAGGATGCAAAGATTTTTTGAGAGAGAGATAAGATGGCGGTTCCAAAGAGGAAGACTTCGAAGGCCAAAACCAGGTCGAAGAGAGCATCGGCGTGGTCTCTTAAGCTGCCAGCGCGCAGTGTATGTCCACAATGTAACGCTTCGAAGCAACCACACGTGGTTTGCCCTGCTTGCGGGTGGTATCACGGCCGCCAGGCCGTCCAAGTAGGGTAGAAGTGCTACCAATTGCACTAGACGTGGAGGGCGGTGACAACGCTCCAGACGTTGTAATTGAAGGCGCGAGGAGGGCTCGCGACGAGCTTTCGGTACCAATAATAATGGTTGGGCGAGCTGAGACGCTGAAGAGGCTGGGTGATTTCGAGGTTGTTGAAGCCTCGGAAATTATAGCGATGGATGAAGACCCCGCCTCCTCCGTAAGATCGAAGCGGGATTCGTCTCTGGTCAGATGCGCCGAGCTGGTCAGGGACAAGCAAGCCTCGGCAATGATCTCGGCCGGAAACACAGGAGCGGCTATGGCTTCTGCCCTTCTAAAGATGGGTAGAATTCGTGGAGTTGCGCGACCGGCGATTGCAACGACCATTCCGGTTCCCGGATCCACGCCTACAGTTCTGCTCGATTCCGGCGCCAATTCAGATTGCCTGCCTGCGTGGTTGGCACAGTTCGGCCAGATGGGGTCCATCTTCTCTCGCGAGGCATTCGACATTTCGGATCCCAAGGTCGGGATCATGTCGATTGGGGAAGAGAAGTCCAAGGGGAATACCCTGGTGAAAGAGGCCCACCGGTTTCTCGAAAAGGTTAAGGGGATAACATTCATCGGCAATGTCGAGGGCAGAGATGTCATGTCAGACCGCGTTGACGTCGTCGTCACTGATGGCTTTACCGGAAATGTCGTCCTAAAAACGCTCGAAGGTGGAGTTCGTGCTGTAGCCAAGGCAGTCGTGGGTGCACTCAAAGGCGGAGAAGATGGGGCGAGGGTCTTCGAGATGGCTTTTCCCAAGCTATTGGATCTGTGGTCGGCACTCGATCCGGACTCTTATGGTGGGGCAATGCTACTCGGAGTGAACGGCGTCTGTGTGATCTCGCATGGATCGTCCTCATCAAATGCCATTTTTCACGCCATCAGAACGACATCGGTGCTGGTGGATCACGATTTGGTGGGGAAGCTCTCTGCCGGAATCGCTGCAGCGTCTGTGGATCTGGAATGACGCAGTTTCGACGGGGTCTTCATATAGGACCATTGGTAGATGAAGTCGCAGTGATTTTACCGGCTCATGGTAATGATTCTTAATGGTGCTGCCCAAGGAGCAGATTTTGGGAGAAATCAATTGACTCGAAACGAAGTCTTCGAAATTATCAGGAACCACCTTGCTGACATTCTGGAGATCGATCCAGCAGAAATCGGAGAGGCGAGTTCGTTCGCTGACGATCTAAATGCTGATTCTCTTGCTTTAATTGAGTTGGTGGAGGCAATAGAGGAGGAGTTTTCATCGAAAGGCGATAGCTTTAGAATTGATGATGAAGACCTCGAGGAACTAAAGACCGTGCGAGATGCTGTCGACTATGTTGTGGAGAAGCTCAATATTTAGCAGCTCGGGATTCAGATTTCGGTCGCCTGCCGATAGTGAAATCCCACGTGGGAGCCGTAGTGTCTGAGGTCGCTGCGAGTGGGCAAGCGCAGTCCGAAGAGGCACTGGATGACCTCGTCGAGAAGCTGAACATAACCGGCATATCAAGGACAGGGCTCACGCAGGCGGTCACGCACCGCTCATATTGTGCTGAACACCAAGGCGTCAGCTCCAACGAGCGACTCGAGTTCCTTGGAGACTCTGTGCTTGGCCTGGTGGTCGGCAAGTACATCTTTACAACCTTCTCCGCCTTTGAAGAGGGATCACTTACCAAGCTCAGAGCATCGGTCGTCAGTTCTTACACGCTTTCCAAGGTGGCGCGATCTATCGGACTTGGTCAGATACTGCTTCTTGGCAGAGGGGAGGAGGCGTCGGGCGGGCGGGAGAAGAATTCAATACTCTCTGACTCCCTGGAAGCGGTCATGGGGATCGTCTACCTCGAGCTTGGTTTTGTTGCTGCTGAACGCCTGATACTTTTTCTGCTAAGGCCGGAGATCCAAGCTCATGCGAATGGTCCCGGCTATTCAGATTTCAAATCCCGCCTTCAGGAGCTTTTAGCGCAATTGGGCATGAAGCCACCGATCTACGAGGTCGACTGGAGCGGTCCGGATCACGCCCGAGTTTTCAACGCCGCAGTGAAGGCGGACGGCACGGTGTTGGGAGCCGGAACTGGTTCCTCTAAGAAGTTGGCTGAGCAGAGAGCAGCGGAACATGCGCTCGAACTCCTCGCGACGGCGCAGAGGGATGATCGCGCGTCGGGGAAATAGTCTTCAAGATGCCTGAGCTTCCCGAGGTCGAGACTTTGAGGAGGGACCTTTCCTCTTTGGTGCTGGGGGAGGAGATCAGCGCCGTTTCGGTCAGCAACCGAAGGTCAATCAGGGCGCACACCTCTGCTGAGGAGTTTTCGCTGCCCCTTTTAGGCTCGACCATCTTAGCAATTTCTCGGAAGGGGAAATTCCTTTCGTTCACCCTTGGTCCGAGAAAAGGGAAGCGCTTCGCGCTTGTGGCCCATATGGGAATGAGCGGACAGATGCGAAGCTTTGCCGTCGGTGACGATCTCCCAAAGCACTCACATATTCGCCTAGAGTTGGCAAGCGGATCGTGTCTGGTCTTTGTCGATCCTCGGACCTTTGGCCAGATGTATCTTGATGAACTAGACCACTTTGAACTTGCTGCGTCTTTTGCGCGCCTCGGTGTTGATCCTCTGAACCAGGTTGAACTTGTTGGTCAAGCAGTGGAAAGCTACTTTCTAAGCAGTGTCGGCGTAAAGTGGCTGATGCTTGACCAATCGATCATCTGTGGTATCGGCAACATGTATGCAGATGAGATTCTTTTTCGCTCCCATTTGAGATTCGATCGTCCCGGGCGGTCTCTGGACTCCGGAGAGCGCCGCGAGCTGGCCTGTGCGATACCAGAGGTTCTCAATGAGGCTATCGCCTCGAGGGGTTCGAGCTTGAGGGATCTTCAGTACAGGGATGTGAATGGAGCTATCGGCGGGTATCAGAAGATGCATTTAGCGTACGGAAGGGAGGGGCAGGAATGCTTGCGTTGCCACGGTTTGATCGAAAGAATATTCCTCAAAGGCCGTTCGTCTTTTCTCTGCCGCTCGTGCCAAAGGTAATTTCAGGTAGTCTTTTGTAACCGTTCCGCCATGGAGATCGTCGCCAAGGAGAGTATTGGGTGTTTTTGCGCTCCCTGACCATCAAGGGATTCAAATCGTTTGCTGATCCCGTCACGATCGACCTTTCCCCCGGAGTGTCGGTAATAGTCGGCCCCAACGGATCTGGAAAATCAAACATCGCTGATGCAATTGCGTGGGTGCTCGGAGCGCAGGGTCCCAAAACTGTCCGTTCCTCCAAGATGGACGAGGTTATTTTTGCCGGAGCCGGTAGGAGAGGTCCACTTGGGCGGGCAGAGGTGTCGATTGTCATTGACAATTCGGATCACGGTCTTGAGCTCGATCTCTCTGAGGTGACCGTAACCAGGACCTTGTTCAGATCGGGGGACAGCGAGTACTCCCTGAACGGAAATCCATGCCGCCTGATCGACCTCCAAGACCTGCTGTCTGACGCTGGGGTCGGTCGCCAGCAGCACGTTATCATCTCACAAGGCCAGCTTGACATGATCTTGAACGCCAGGCCGGAGGAACGCAGGGAGGTTGTCGAAGAGGCGGCGGGAATAGCCAAGTTCAGAAAGAGGAGGGAGCGCACCGAACGGCGGCTCGCTTCCATGGAAGGTGACTTGCTGAGGGCTGGCGATCTTGTCCGTGAGGTGAAGAGGCAGATCAAACCGCTCGCACAGCAGGCCGTGAAAGCCAAGCGCCAACTGGAGTTGAGGGATAGGATCACACAGCTCAAGCGCTATATCGCCGGTTCGGAGGTCAGAGCTCTCGAAGATGGTGCAGAGGCGCTGGGACGTGAGCAGATAGATGCCGAAGGCAGGTTGCTCTCCCTGCAGAGCGAAATTGCCGCTGTAGATCAGGCGATTGCTTCTTGGGAAAGCGAACGCCCGCAGGTCGGTGCTGACGACCTCTTCGATCTCACCACTCGTTCAGAGGCTATCTGTGAGCGCCTCAGGTCGACTTTGGATATAGCGCAACAGAAAAGGGAGTCATTGTCTGAGAGATTGAGGGCGTCAGACAGAAGTGGGCAGATCGAGTCTCTTCATGTTGAGCTGAATAGTCTAAAAGCCGAGGTGGAGAGCACGGAGGAGCAGATAGTCGAACTGGATTCCGAACTGGGAGAGCTCGAAGCGGAGGAGGCGAATTTCAGACTCGAAGAGACGCCAGAAATTGCCGAGAAGCTGCAGTCGTTGAACGTGCGATTCAACGAGTTCACACATGAGAACGGTCAGATGCTCTCGCAACGCAGCGCCCTGAGGGAGACTCTGAACAGGATAAAGCCTCAACTGCAGGGGCTGGAATTGCGGAAGGGCAGGTTGAGAGAGCAGTCGGCAGCCAAGAGCGCCGAGGCGGAGCGGGTGAAGGAACGGATCTCAGAGCTGATCCAGCTCCGTGAGCAACAGGGAGAGGGTCACATGGTTCAATCCGACGCTCTGCGGGATTTGAATGAGCGGCTGGAGAGGGTAAGCTCAGCCCACTCAGGCCACGAAGTAGCCGTCAATTCGCTGCGCGCCCAAGTGTCTGCATATGAGTCGGCGATCGAAGACGGCAGATCGCGGACGCAGGCCAAGGCACTCAGCCGGCTTTCCGGCTTTGTTGGCGCGATTGTTGACATCATAGAGATAAAGAGCGGTTACGAGCTCGCGTTTTCGGCAGCGGTTCAAGGCCTTGCTTCTTCGGTTCTGACAAAGGACCTGGACTCCGCCTTTGATGGGATCAGGTATTTGAAATCAAACGGTCTCGAGGGTTCGATAATTCCGATTACGCATTACACAGGGAGTTTCGGTATGGCGGAGGACCATCCATCGTTGCCGTTCATCCCACTACGTGCACAGATATCCACCGTCGGTACAGGCTTGGAAAAGTTTCTGGATCTCATACTTCGCAATACCTTTGTGGTTCGCAGCTCACTAGATGAGGCGATCGAATATCATCGCAGATTTCCGCAGCTTGTTTTCGTCACCACCGACGGCGAACGCCTTGGGCCTGACGGCTTCTGGACGGCTTCGCGACCGATGCAGGGTACCGGTCTGGCTCTTGAGAGAGCTTTGAGCGAGCTTAGCGATGCAGAGCGGGAGCACGAGAATAGCGGATCGGAACTTCGTCACCTCCGTGACTTGTATCGAGAAGCGTCGTTAAAAAGCGAGGCGATGCGCGAGGAGATGGAGGCGATTCGTGAGGAACTCGCCCGCCTCGAGTCACTGCCGGAGCGACTTGCTCGCGATATCGAGGAGGGTCTGATAGAGATCGAGGCGCTCGAAGTGGAGGAGAGGGGACTTCGAGATCGTGAGGAGTCGGCAGAAAAACAGGTTTCGGCTCTCGAGCTTGACCTGAGCCATCATGGTCGGCTTCTCGAATCGCTCGAGACGGAGATAGGCCAGTTGCAGCTCAAGATGAAGGATCAGTTCGCGAAGAGGAAGGAACTCGATAAAAGAGCGGTGGACCTCGAGATCCGAGCGGCGAAGCTGGAGCAGACGAGAGTTGGCCTGGAACGTGCCCGCGGGGTCGCAGAGTCGAGGCTCCTTCGTGAGGTCGCAACTCAGGATTCTTCCCAGTCCGAACTGGCTGTTTGGAAAAGAGCAGTGGTCGGGCTCGATCATGTGATTGAGCGATCGTCGATTGTTCTCGGGGTTGCATCTGAGCTCGCGGGGGAGGCAAAACGGCTGCGGCTTCATCTGATCGAGGCGGCGAGATTCAGGTCCGAACGTCTCAATGATGCCCGTACAAGGCGCTCGCAGCTT
>JAJZIP010000177.1 GCA_021810525.1 Actinomycetes bacterium
CGAAGACCCATTTTTCCTCTTCAATTCCTCTGCAATAGTTACGCTATCGGCAGGATCACCTTTGGCAAAAACTGATGTTAGAGCGTCAAAGATGTACTGGTGAGAGCGTTTATAAAAATCCGCAGATTTGCAGATCTCAATTGCATCAGCAATCGCATCTTTCGACAGCAGCATCGCCCCAAGTAGCGACTCCTCCGCTTCCAGATTTTGAGGCGAGACTCGTTGGCCCCCATTTTTCCGAAGTGGCCTGACATTACTCATCAGCGAGCCCTCACAATCTGCCGAAGACTACTAACCCAATCCGGATCTATCACTCCTGCGTCATCAGACCGGCTATCAAGCTGGATCCCCGCTAGCTCTGCAGCTCGAGCCCGGCTGGCTGCATGATCCATGAGGTAAGGCCGAACTGGCTCTGTGGGCTTGGCAGCTTCGACCCATCTCCACCCCTCTTCTAGCGCTTTCCTCATGTACCCGCCTGGATTATGGGCTGTTTGGGCTTTTCCCCACACTTCCATGCACCGCTCTAGTCCATACTGGCTGATCCACCGTTTGGCTGCCTCAGCTCCGATCGCGGCGACAAAGGGAACAGGATCTGCAGCTAGAGCGATAAGGACTGGGTCCGCATGGGGGCTTAAGAGTGCGCCAGCATAGTCACCTCTACCCTGCCCCTCAAGAAGCTTAAGTTCCGCACAGTCTTTGCCATCACCTTCTTCCATGTGAGGTTTCTCTCTAGGTAGACAGTCGGGAGTCCCGAGAGAGATTGGATCCGAAGCAGACTGGGGTTGTTTTTCCTTTACAGCCTCCATCACAACAACAGTTCGATCACTTGGCCTCGACAAGAATGAAAACCCTTCTTCGAACTGTGTTGTTTTTTCTTTTACTTCTTTTTCTTCTTTTAAATCATTTAATATGTTGGGGTCTAGATCGGTACACGCTATAACCCCGGCTCTTTCGCTGAAAATCTCTTTCAGCTGCAGCCCACACGTACGTGGATCCTGCACACCACCAAAACGAAGAGGCAAATCCTCCGGAACGCGATACTGGTTTCCGTCAAAACTGGGAATCTTTTCTAGCAACCTTTTTGAAACCAATTCCTGAACCGCTAGCTGCGTTGTACTTGTTGCCCTCCCTCTTCGTCTCGCCAACGTCCTAAATGACACGCTAACCTTGCGCTCCTCAGTCATATCGACAGCTAATGACAATAACGTCGTGTAAGCCTCTGATGAAAGTGTCTTTGCGAGGCTTCGACCACTATCAAAATGTTTGATCCACACCTCGTCTGTGACCAGACCGTTCCCGCAAGTAACTGGAACATTCTCTGAAAATCGAATACCGTACCGGGCTGGTTTATGCGGTTCGGGGCGAACGAGCTGAATTGTGATCAGCGGCTCCCCATCCACAGCCAAGTCAGCCAATTCCCAGAGCCTGTCTCGTGCCGCTTCGACGGAAATATTTAGCTCTGTCGCCAACTGTCGCAAGGACGTGTTACAAGTTCGTCCCTCTCCGATATATGATGCAAGGACGAGCAGCGTTGTGAGGAGATGTGCTGGCATTGATCGATCGAGAGCATGATAACCCTCGGTATGAATTCGCACAAATCTACCTGACAAGGGCATATTCATGCTAAAATGATCTATAGGTACTTCGTGGGCAGACATTCGCAGTGTCTCCTATGTGTTCGGGCCCGGTAGTTAGCGCTACCGGGCTTTTTCTTTTAATTATGTGTTCTGGGTCACCAGAACCTGGCCGCCCGCATCGGCGGCTGCTTCGAATTGAGCTAATTGATTTGCCGTTACGATGTGCCGTCGTCCGATGTGAGCTGATTTGAGCGCACCAGAATTGATTAATTCGTACACTAAACTTTTTGAAACGCTCAGACATTCAGCAACTTCACTAATCGAATAAAAGGTTTTTGTCGGCATAATATCTCCGCTTATTAATTTTTTCCCAGCCATTAATACTCACCTGCCTTCGCCGAAATCCCTTGAACCTCTTCTGAATAACTATAACAGACTCCCGCTCCCTCCGCAACCGGTTCTCCCAATATTCTTGAAACATGCTCGCAGGTCAGGCCCACCATTGTCCTCGTTTCTCAACGGCTAGTCCTTACGAATAATCCTTACGAAGTAGTCATATTTAAAGTATGCATATTACTATTCATGCATAGCTATACAGTTTCTTTTTCTTTTTGCTACAACCAGTCATTGGTTTTAATAGTTGAGATTTCTCTAAAATATTGGTGAAAAGATGTTCAATAATTTCTTCCCACACCTGCCCTTAACTTCATTGGTGTTCATACGTGTAAATATGTGTAAATATTTGTAAACAGATGTTGCAATAGTTTCTTCCCAAACCTGCCCTCAAATTCATTGGTGTTCATACGTGTACATATCTGCAAATAGTTGTAAACAGATTTCTTCCCAAACCTCCCATCCATCATTGGCCCGAGTATTCAGGTTTTATCCATGTTGGATGAATATTAGATCTCCATTTAGACTCCCAATTAACTCGGATATCTAGTTTGCGAATACTGTGATTTTGTCCATCCACAGTATTGGTAGCCAAAAACACGAAAAAAATATTTAAATATTTTTTAGAAAATTTGTTGACTCCTGTCCGCTGACAGTCAAGAAGTGAACCCATATTGACAGTTACACAGCACCCAGTCAATATGGCACGGACTTCTCACACTTTTGCGCTAATATCCTGGAGGGTATATACCAGGAAACCGGCTCGGTCTGCATCGACTTCACAACCAGCACTAGACCACCCAGGCGTTATTATATTTCTGCTGGAGTCGCTGAAAACATTCCACTGTATCTATCATCCAGACTTGAGGTTCGACCCTCGTCTTCCCAAACAATACGCCAAATATCAACCACAGCTGATTTTCGCCATGAACGAGCGACGACATAGATTATGTCGCAAAGCTGACGAGATAACGTTGCTGGGATGTGGCTGACGCGGCTACGATAGGGCGATGGTTCTCGAACACGCGATACTAGACATCATTCCCGGGAAGGAAAGCCTCTTCGAAGCGGCGTTTGCAGAGGCTAAAGCTTTGATCTCCACTAGCCCAGGATTCGTCTCCCTTCGACTCCAATCTTGTGTAGAACGGCCAAATCGCTACCTACTGCTGGTGCGATGGGAGCGGCTCCAAGATCATACCGAAGGCTTCCGAGCCTCGCCTGCCTACAACGAGTGGACCCAGCTGCTCCATCACTTCTACGAACCATTTCCGACAGTCGAACACTTTAATTCCATGTTCGAGGAAGGATAGGATTATACCTGAATCTTTTGGTCGGCATGTGACAGCGCAAGAAGAAATGAGGAAGGTCGTTTCGCATCCATTCAACTAAAGCCATATTGAGTAATGGAGCGATCTTTAGGTCACTCGATAACCCACCTGTCCTCCTGAGGGATCCGATTGGCTCGAACTGAGGTGGTGGTTCGCTTTTGCCATTGGAGAAAATACCATCGACTCGTAAGCTGCCATGGGTACCTGAAGGAGATCCAATGCCGACTGATCGAACTTGTAAACTCGGGTTTGCGCGAAGATGGTTAGTCTTATTGACAGTTAGCGGTGTAATGATCGGTAAGGAAAGCCCATTAAGTTTGCAACCGAACTGCTCTCATGAATGGCACCAGCCGCCAGTCCGCAGTAAAATGGGGGTTGCGCTTGTAGCTCAATTGGTAGTGCATCGGCTTGCGAGCGGGATATGCGGGTTCGGGCCCCACTATACGCTCAGATCCAATTTCAGTTGCAGCTAGATGGCCTGAACTGCGAGTCGTGGGGCAAGCACGCGGAGATCTTCAGGATCAGAGGTGATTACTACTTGGCTATGCTGAAGCGCGCAGATGACAACGCTGGCGTCTATGGCATCGGCAGTTCCGGAAACTCCCAACAATATCCCGACTGCTTTCGCCTGCTCTTCGTCGAGATCGTTGACAATGCTTTGTCGGGAAGTGATAAGACGCGACAAGCGCGCCTGGCGGCTACCATTGCGCCACACCTGGGCCAAAACTCCTGCCGGTATCACAATTTTTGACTCCGGGTCATGAGAGACTCTATCCAACAGGGCAAGCATCCGTGAATCGCCCCGCTCAAAAGCAATCAAGGCACCGGCATCAAGGGTTGCACCTCTCATTGAGATTCTGAGAGCGCTTCATCAGCCCACTTGTAGTCGGCTTCGGAGGGAATGCCGTGTTCAGACATGAGTTCGGCAACAAGTGCGTCCAGTTCGCTACTTGCCTGTGCCTTTTCTATTGCTGTGACGATAAACGCAGAGACACTGGTTGCGCGACCCTCTGCTACTGCCTTTCGAACTAGAGCAAGTTTCTCTCCTGGTAACGAAATGGCAATTTTTTCGGTTCGAGTAGTCATACTGCAATCATACCAGGGCGATGCTATGCGAACCTCGATCCAAGCAATATTAATGTTGTCTCCAAATAAAGACATCTGTACTATCTGTGCTAAGGAACCTCCAGGAATACTAACCGTAAGTACCGCACGCTGAACTTTCCCAGTTTTAACCCAACTGTCACACCCCCCTTATATAATTGTTGTTATGGATAGCACCCAGATCATCCGCCAATTGCAAAATGATCCAGCCATGAAGGCTGTGATGCGTGCTGTCCACGTTTCCCTTTCCGAGATACGCGATATAAAAAGCTATTTAGAAATATAACTTTTCGTTGCTGAAAAGCGACTTGCAGAAGTTTCAGTTTCTCCAACTTTTTAACTATTCATCCATTTCGCGTATAAGGAACAATCATGTCACAACAAACCACCTTCCTAGCTATCGGCGATGTCCACGGCCACTGGACCCAGGTCATTAGTGCCATCGAGTCTGCAACTCATATTCTTGGCCATTCCCCTGATCTAGTGCTCCAAGTTGGGGACGCAGAAGCACTGCGGAATGAGGCTGACCTGGACGCGGTTCACACGCCAGCCAAATACCGGTCAATGGGCGATTTCTCCCTACTGCTACCTGGAGATTTGATGTGCCCGGTGTATTTCATCGGTGGGAATCATGAACCATATGAGCCATTGGACATTGCTGCCATGAATTCGGATACCGTGCCGATTGAGTGGAGCCCAAACGTACATTATTTGGGTAGAGCTGGCGCTATGTCACTCCACGGGCTCAACGTCGCATGGCTCTCAGGCATCGAAAGGGTCGAGATGTTGACAGCAAGAAACATCGGCAAGAAGGAGAAGACCTACTATTTGGCAAGTGAAGTCGAACTTACAAAGAGAAGGGGCTCAATGCTCGGTGATACCGATGTGGTAGTTACCCACGATTGGCCGAGTGGGATCCGAGAAGGCCGGGGTACTGACCTGATTCGTAGCATTACCGAGAAGTTGCAGCCTCAGCTTCACGTCTGCGGCCATTTGCACACCCATTTTGAAGCAAGCATTGGGAACAGTGCAGTGAATGCTCTCAACGCAGTGCCTGGTGCTGGTCATGGTGAAAGGCCTTACGGGTGGTGGAGATTGTATGTAAAAGAAAACGGAATCATCAGATGTCTACAGGTTGGGTCCTAGGGGGGAGTGAGAAAGATGGAATGGGAGTACAAAGAAAGCAGAGATAGCTTTCACGTCCCAAAGGATGCCGGTGAGTATACCGATGGCCTTGTCGCCATCATGATGAGGATCCCTGATGGATGGGGGCGGTGGATCAGCTGCGATAAGGGTTGGTATCCCATCATTATTGATGTCGACCAAAAACTCGCAAAACTTGATCCGAACTACACGGTGCACCAGGTGAAAGAAAAGTTCGGCGGCCTTTGCTATTACTTCGAGGCTACGGCGACCGTCGATCATGAAACTTGGGAGAAAATGCAGCAGATCGTCGTGGAGGCCTCTACCAAGGCAGCCGAGACTTGTGAGTGCTGTGGAAGTAATGAGAAAGTGGCGCTGCGGGACCATGGGTGGTGGAAAACCATGTGCGACCACTGCGACAGATTTACGAGTTCCAGTTAGGAAGTTGAGAAAAATGCTTGGCGCTATTCAAGGAATTAAAAAATTGAAATGGCAACTACAGTTCTTGGAAACTGAGTATCCCGAAGCGGTAAAGGCCGCTCTAATGGGTGTTGAGAAGTCAATAATTGATGATGTGTTCTTGGCCGATACAGCAACCCTTGTTGAGTTTTTGGACAACGTTGATGGCGAACTGCCTTACCGTACTGACCCTCTTACGCATTCCATCTCGGAGCAGATCAGGGTATTTTCCAATTCGCTCAAAAACGAGGTCACAAGCGACGGCGGGTTTCAAAAGATCACCGAGGCATGGTTTGGTGACGATGGAATGGCGGAAGTTCGGCTATTTGAC
>JAJZIP010000017.1 GCA_021810525.1 Actinomycetes bacterium
AGGTTCTGAGGCATCGTCTTTGGCAGATAAACGACGAACAGGGAAAGACGATAATCCATGTCTCTGGATCTCCTGTCGCCACCGAAGCCAATGATTTCAATGTAGCGCTTTTGAACGCAAGTGGGGAAGTTGTAATCATTGGTCCCTATATAACTGCCCACGTAAGCGCTATTGCTCTCATCGTTCAAAATGCGATGTCGCTGCTTGGAATGGAGAATATTTCCCCAGGAGACATGTACCTCACCAATGATCCCTGGTTGGGTGCCGCTCATCAAAACGATGTTTGCATAATTCAACCTATATTCTGGCAGGAGACTTTAGTAGCATGGACGGCTTCGGTAATTCATCAGGTGGATGTTGGTGGTCCAAAACCAGGTAGTTGGAATCCACTGGCGCGGTCGGTGTTTGACGAAGCTCCCAGGTATCGCATGCTGAAGATTGTCCGAGAAGGAAAGGTCCAGCCGGAAGTTGCCGCCACGTACTTGACTAATTCGAGGCTTCCGGATCTGGTAGAACTTGATATGCGGGCCCAAATTGCTTCAGCGAACGTAGTCAGGAAAAGGTTGTTTGAACTTATTGAAAAGTATGGTTTTGAAATTCTGCAAAATGCTCTTGAGGATACTCTGGACTACGCGGAGATACTGTTTCGTAGAAGGCTCGACCAACTTTCTGACGGTGAGGCCTATGGAGAAGCTCATATCGATCATGATGGATTGCAGGAGGAGCTATACACGGTTCGCTGCAAGGCTATCAAGCACGCTGATCACCTTCTACTTGATTTCAGCGGCACAAGCCGCCAAGCGCCAGGTTTTATAAATACCACTTATCCTGGTGCGTTAGCAGGTGCATTTTCTGCAGTATTTCCATACCTGTGTCCTGACATACCCTGGAATGCTGGAGTTCTGCGTGTTATCGATGTCAAGGTGGACAAAGATACGGTGCATCATGCAAACTTTCCGAGTCCGGTTGGGTTCGGTGTGGTACATGCTAATCACTGCACGACTGATGCCACAGCAGAGGCGTTGGGCAAATTACTTGCTCATAGCTCTGAACATTATTCGGAGGCTATGGCAGGGTGGTCGGGGTCACCTTTTGTGTACAACATATTTGGCAAAGATGACAGTGATCAGATGTTTGCCACGATGCTGATTTCTTCTGACCTTCAAGGTTGTGGTGCGCGTGCATTTGGAGACGGATTTGACGTCGGGGGAAAACTCACAGCACCGCAGGCAAGCACACCTAATATTGAAACGGTTGAAGCGCACTATCCAATTTTGTATCTCTATCGGAGACGAACTCCAGACTCCGGAGGTGCAGGCAAATGGAGAGGTGGGGTTTCAGGAGAAGTGGCGTTTACCCTTCATCATGCTAGTGAGATGGATACCACTCCTAATACCTGGGCTGTGAGTATTTCTGCTACGCCAGGCCTGGTGGGAGGATATCCAGGGGCAGGGTCAACCGTTTTACTAATGAAGAACTCTGATATTTCTCAAATGTGGACACGTGGAATACTGCCACAGGATTTTTCGGAACTTAGCGGAGAGCTTGAAGTGCTGCCAGCAAAATGCCAGTTCACCATGAAGAGTGGTGATGTCTTCGGTGCGGTTCCAACAGGCGGGGGAGGATATGGGGATCCAATTCTGAGAGATCCAGAGCTGGTGCTACGCGATATCCAGCAACGCCTGGTGACAATTAGCTGGGCATCTGAGATTTACGGCGTGGCGATAAATTCGCGGGGTGAAATAGATTATCAGGCCACTGAAAACCTACGCAATACGATCAGGCTGTGGCGGCAACAGGAGGGTGAGACGCCCAGACTTAAATTTGAAACACCTCATCGTCTTGCGTCAAATGACATAGGTACCCATTTTGGAGCGATGCTGAAAGCTGACGGGTTTCTTTACTGCGGTCATTGCCTGGGCGCGTTGGCCGAAGAGAACGCGAAAATCAAAGGATACCTGTTGCGACGGCGCAGACCACTGGCAAGTGCCAATCCCTGGATCGGGCGAAGGAAGGGTCATGACAAGTTGGACTTTCAAATCTGGGAATACCTATGTCCAGAGTGCGGTGGGCTTATATCCGTTGAACAACGTCATCGCAACGATAGCGAGGATCGGGAGGATTTTCTTGCCAGTGATGGTCGCACACGAAATACTTAGGCAACGCTCCAGGTGGACTAAGCGGATTACTGGGTGAGAATTCAAGTTTTGAGGGGGAAGGTTAATAAATGGATCGCATAGGAGTTGACATTGGTGGAACCTTTACCGATGTGGTCTGGATTGATTCAAATGGGAGCGTCCGCTTCGATAAGTCATTTTCAACCCCTGGGGTTCTTTACGAAGGTGTTCTGGAAGGGATAAAGTACCTGTCTTTGGAGGAAGATGCCTTCGAAGATCGGCTTAAAGACGTGGAGCGCTTTGCGCACGGCACAACTGTGTCAACTAATGCGCTTATCGAGCGCAAAGGTGCCAAGGTTGGCCTTTTGACTACAGCAGGCTTTGAGGACACATTGCTAATTGGGCGGGCCACTCTTTCAAGGACTGGCGGTCTGCCGATTAATCAGGCAATGGATTTCACATTTACGCAGGCACCGTCACCACTTGTCGACAGGAGTCTTATCCGGGGTATCGATGAGCGGGTAACTCTGAGCGGAGAAGTGTTGATTAGCCCCACTCCAGACAGGATCAGGCAAGAAGTGCTGTATTTATTGGAGTGTGGGATTGAGAGTCTTGCGGTTGTGTTTTTGTGGTCATTTCGCAACTCTGCCCATGAATTGTTGGTACGAGAATTAACGAATGAGATCGCTCCCGCTCTGCCGATAAGCCTTTCCTCGGAGATAGCTCCTCACATTGGTGAGTTTGAAAGGATGGTTTCAACAGTTGCCAACGCGTATGTTGCGCCCCTTTCAAATCAATATTTGAGCGAACTTGGAGAGCACCTCAGGCTTCAGGGATTCGCACACACTCTCCATGTAATGACAGCAACTGGAGGGAGTATCTTGCCTTCTGAAGTTGACAACAAGGCCGTATCGCTTATTAATTCCGGACCCGTTGGCGGGCTTATAGCTGCTCGATATTTGGGGGAAGGCCTTGGATGGAAGAATCTGATCACGGCCGACATGGGTGGCACAAGTTTTGACGTCGGTGTGATCGTTAACGATAAATTTGAGATCGAGGAGAATCCGTTTTTAGCTCACGGCCTTCCTTCAAAACTGCCTGCAGTAAAGATTGTGACAATAGGTGCGGGAGGCGGTAGCGTTGCTTGGACTGACGGTCACAGATTGTATGTAGGTCCCGAGAGTGCTGGTTCGGATCCGGGGCCAGCTTGTTACTCGAGGGGTGGGCAGCGTCCAACCGTAACCGATGCCCTGGTGACACTGGGGATACTCCATCCAAAGCGTTTTTTTGCCGGACGGCGCGAGCTGGACTCCGAAGCAGCGTTAAACAGCATTAAAACTTTTATTGCGGCACCTTTGGGGCTTGATCCATATGATGCTGCGGATGGTATCTATAAAGTGGTGACTGCGAAGATGGCAGACCTGATTAGGAAAGCCTCAATCGAGCAGGGAAATGATCCGCGCACTTTCAATTTGTGCGCTTTTGGAGGAGCAGCAGGGTCTCACGCCGCTCTATTAATGGAACAGCTTGGAATTTCTTCCGTGATCATACCCTATGCAGCTTCGGTGTTTTCCGCGATGGGGATTTCTCTATCGGATATTTTGTACAGTGCTGGCAAGGCTTTTCCTCTTGCAGTTGAGCCAACTGAATCTTTTTCCTTTGAGGTTGCTGGCACCTTTAGAGAGCTAATCAGCCAGGTGGAGGCCAGTATTTCCGCTTCGGGGATTGAGCGTGAGAAATTTATATTTAGTTTTGAGCTTGATATTCGCTATAAGGGCCAAATCAACTCTGTAACAGTTCAATGGGATCGACCCACTTTAAAGCAAGATCAGATCCCATTAGTAAAGGAAGCATTTGAGAAAGTATATGAACGTCGCTTTGGAGTAGGCAGTACTCACAAATCTGCTCCACTCGAACTAATAGGGGTGCGCCTGTATGCGATATCGCCGCTGGTGAGACCGGAATTAAGCCCGGTTCCGTCTCCAGCCGAGTGGTCTGAGAATGAAACCAGACTTGTCTACTCTAAAGACGAGGGTTGGTATCCGATAACCGTAGTGCCCTTTAATAAAATGCCTTCCGAATTAGAACTTGCGGGTCCAGCTGTTATTGAGCGCGGTGATACAACAATTTGGATTCCTCCAAATTTCGCGGCAGTACGTGATAGATACGCAAATGTAATTATTAGTTGCAAGAAGGATCCAAAATGAAGATAGATCCAATAACTTTTGAGGTGTTAAAGCATCGTCTGTGGCAGATAAATGATGAACAGGCAACTGCTATTAAAACAATCTCAGCCTCTCCGATAGTCGTCGAAGGTAATGATTTTAATGTTGGTCTGTTTACTTCAGATGGCCGACTGGTGACATCAGGATTTGGCTCCACTGTGCACGTTGGAACAATGGGTACAGCAATCGAAGGGATCATATCCCAAGCTGGGCCAATTGGCGAGGGCGATATTTGGATGACAAATGATCCGTTTATCGGGGCGCTTCATCAAAATGACGTGGTGGTTGCCAGTCCGGTGTACGTCGCAGGGGCTATGGTTCTGTGGACAGCTAATGTGCTGCATCATCCTGATGTAGGCGGTATCGACGAGGGCAGTTTTTGTATCAATGCCCGTAATTTGTATCAGGAGCCTCCCAGGTATCTGCTGAAAATTGTCGACCGGGGCGAGTGGAGCCAAAGTGTGGAGCGAACTTTCGTCACCAACTCCCGGCTCCCTGACCAGGTGGCACTGGACCTGCGAGCTCAGGTTGCGTCGATCAACGTTGCACAGGCCAGGCTGGTAGACCTTATTGAAGATGTTGGATGGCCAACAGTTGAGTCAGTCATGAGCCAGTCGATTGAGGTGGCGGAAGCACAGCTCAGGGATCGGCTGCTGGCAATTCCAGACGGAATTTTTACTGGAATAGCCTATATGGATGGTGACCGGGTTGGCTCGGAGCGGTTGTCAAAGGTTACTGTGACTTTGACTAAGGAGCGGGACCATTTGTATTTTGATTACACCGGCAGTGATCAGCAGCTGGACGCGGCGGTAAATTGCACCGAAGCGGCCTGTTGGGCCGGAACCGCGGTCCCAATCTATTCTTTTCTTTATGGCGGTGAGATCGACTGGAATGATTCACTGAGAAAATGCATGAGCGTTACAGCTCCACTTGGCACGGTTGTGAACGCGCGATTTCCTGCTCCGGTAAGCATCTCGACAGTGGGATTTCGTTGGTTAGTGACCGTTGCGGCGTGTCAGGCGGTTGCAAAGATGCTGGCTGGCTCGCCTAAATATAAGGACCGGGCCAATATGTCCTGGAACGTTTCGAGCCACTGTATCAATATCTTTGGAGAGCAAAACGGAAAACGCGTGGGGGCACTTCTTTCTGATCACAGGGCAGGTGGGGCAGCCGGAAGGCCGTTTGCCGATGGTCACAGCTTTGCGGGAAACGTCACCTCTTTTTCTGCAAGCCTTGGCAATATCGAAGACACCGAGTGGAAACTACCTGTTATTTACCTTTTTAGACGTCAGCTGCCTGATTCAGGCGGGGCCGGCCGATGGCGAGGCGGGCTTACTGCTGAATCGGCACTAATGCCCTATGGCGTGGAATCGCTGGTGTATAAGGTCACCAACACCGCTGGGACTGATCAAACAAACGCGCTTGGTCTATGGGGAGGATTTCCGGGAGCAGGTTCACAAACGTCAATTGTTCGTAACAGCTCGATAGCCGAATGCATTGCAGATGGACGGGCTTTGGCTGAAATTTCCAATTGGGGTGGAGAATTAGTCCATCTTCCCTCCAAAGCCGATGGGACACTTTACATGGGGGATATTTTGCGTTTTTATCCCCCTGGTGGAGGTGGTTGGGGGGACCCACTTGATAGGGAAGAGGAATTGGTACTAAAAGATTTCAAGAATGGTGTGGTCACATCAGAGTTTGCCGGCAAACTTTATGGGGTTGTTCTAACAAAATCAGGTGACATCGACCTGGATATGACCAAAGAACTGAGAGATTCCATGCGGCGGGAACGGCAACAGTTCAAAGTGGTTTCCTGGCCGCTCTTGGACCGGTACAACATGTTGGAAAATTCTGATGATTTGGTGGTCACTCCGATTGGAGCCTATGGAGAGATCAATCGGGCTGGGCAGCTCAGATGTCGCAAGTGTGGAACGATCTGGTTTGGTAGCGGCGCGGTCGGAGTTCGTCAGTCTATTGGTCCGCTTTCTCTTGCAGGACCATGGAGAGCCCTCAGATGGAATGGTGATAGCCAGCGGTTCTCACTTTCGACGCTGATTTGTCCTACCTGCAGCACGATTATTCACGTGGGGGAGGAGCTAAAACGCGAGTGAGCCGATCGGTTTAAATTCAGAAAAATCTGTGATTGTATGGCAATAAATTAGAAAGGAAAGTTACAATATGCGCCTTCAAGATAAGGTTGTGGTTATAACTGGAGCTGGTCGCAATATAGGGGAGGCGACAGCTTATTTGTGCGCCAAAGAGGGCGCTCGTGTGGTAATTGTAGATAACGATCAGGGACGTGCTGGCCGAGTGGCAGACAATATCAACAAAGATACTCCCAATGTCGCAATGACTAAAGCGGTAGACGTATCTTCCACCAGTGCAGTCAAAAAAATGGTAGATGAGATCGTCAGCGAATGGGGAGGTATCGACGTACTGGTCAATAATGTTGCGATCTCAGATCACTCTACCATTGTGGATCTAAAAGAGGAGGAGTGGGACAGGGTTATAGATGTATCCCTAAAAAGCGTTTTCAATTGTGGGCAGGCGGTTAGCCGCCAGATGATCCAGCAGGGTAGAGGGGGATGCATAGTCAATCTAGGGTCAACCTCTGGGCATCGGGGGCGATCAAATGCCACTGCATATACTGCCGCCAAGGCAGGAATTTTGAACCTAACTCGATCAATGGCGATTCAACTTTCGCAGTATAAGATCCGAGTGAATTCAATAACTCCAAACCGGGTTGGTTCACCGGTTGGCATGGACGAAGAAAGAACCGATAGCGACGTATCTAACTTAATTGGCCGCCATGGAGTCCCAAGTGATGTAGCCAAGGCAATCGTGTTCATGATCAGTGATGATGCCAGTTTCATAACGGCAGCTGATCTCTTAGTTGATGGCGGAGCATTTGCGATGAGCGAGCCGTAATTTTGGAATTGGATTGCGTTGCTGTTTTATTGGAGTTGGTGTTAAGTCATAACGAGAAATGAATTAAGCGATAGCTGCAGGCTGGAACTAAATTATGTTAATTGGCAAGAAGCGCTCTCAAAACGACTGATGGAATGTTTCCCTTTTATTAGCAAATTGGTTAGTAAAGGGTTGTTGATATCGTTTATATCACGAGGGTGGTGGGATGGCAGTAATGCTTTATTCCTCAAGACCGGGATAATTCAAAGTTAGAAGATAAATAGATCAGGCCTGAGGTACAGAATAGGTCTGGACTTCTTCTAAAATCACTTTTGCCAATTGCTCCAGAGTTTCATTGCTAGGGAAGCGTGATATAGGACCGCTCACCCCTAATGCAGCAACAAGTTCGCCATTTAGGCCAAATATTGGAACTGCAGCTCCGGCTGTCTGCTCAGAACGTCCACCACGGTTGATTGCGTATCCTTGGCGAGCAATTTTTTCAGTCTCTTCAAACAATTCTTTGGGATCGGTGATGGTAAAAGGTGTGAGTTCCGGAAGTGGAAGGTCTCCAGAGACTAGAGCGTTTTGGAACTGTGATGAGTAGGTCAGAAAGATCTTTCCTACCGAAGTGGCGTGGATGGGTAATAATGAACCGACATTGGCCCGCACCCCGATCGATTGCGGGCTGTCGATAACATCCACGTCCATAATTTGTGAGTGAACTGCTACTGCTAAATGTATTGTTTCCTGAGTTGTTGAGCTGAGTCGCTCCATGACTGGTCTGAGACTTCGCCGAACGTCATACTGTCGAACCATATCACTAAGGAGTTCAAGCAGTGCCCGACCTAGCGTATATTCCGAGGTTTCGGGAACTTGGGCTACAAATTCTTGCTCGGCTAGGGATGTCAGAAGTCTATGTACAGTGCTTACTGCAAGATCCATTTGCGAGGCAAGAGCGTGAACACCTAGCGGTTTGCCCGCGCGCCCTAATTCCCTCAGGATCTCCATTGAGTTAACGACGGCGTTTACTTTTCTTCCCTTGGTTGGTTCTTTGATTCTTCCGGTAGTTTTATTCAAAGTTTGTTCCATCTCAAGCCTCCATCCTATAGGTAGACGTAGGTGGACCCGTATTTATCGTGAAACCCGAAACTAAAAGCGTAAATCAATCTAATTTAGGTGTAAAAGCTGGGATCAACCATGCCCCTGCTTGTTCCCAGCTGAGTATCATCGGTGTATTTACCGACAGCAGCGTCAAATCCTCGCAAATCAGGTGTGCAAGTATTCGTACTCCCTCCTTGAGGTGGACAACTCCTACTGCGTAAGGTGGTTCGAACGACGGGTGGTATTGTCGTTTGAAAATAACGAAGCTATGCAGAGATCCTAATCCATGTGATTGTTCCCAGTTCCACTCTTTGCTCCAGCATTCAGGACAATATGACGAAGGGGGAAACCAGTGCAAACCGCACTGTGAGCACCGGGGCAGTAGCAGCTTGCTTTGTTTACATCCTTCCCAAAATGGTAATGATTCCGGGGAAGGTTTTGGTTCAGGTCGCAAGACTTGGTTCATTTCCTAATCTGCCCTTTGTAAAATTAGAGAGCTGTGGCAGACCGTGTTGCCGCCATGTCCGCTCACTAACGCCCATTCGGCATTTTCAACTTGGCGTGGTGGCCGGTAGCTGCCTCTGAGCTGGCGTACCGCCTCCAGGATTTGAAGCATACCTTCCACGTGACCTTCGGACAACTGCCCTCCTGAAGTATTGCACGGTAAGCTGCTCCCCAGTTTAATTGCGCCTGAGGCTACAAAATCTCCCCCTTCTCCCTTGGTGCAGAAACCGTAATCCTCGAGTTGTGTCAGAACCATATAGGTAAAGCAGTCGTAGATTTGTGCGGTATCTATATGTTTTGCTGTGATCCCTGCCATTGAATATGCTTTCGCTCCGCTTTGAATTGCAGCAGTGTCTACCATATGCTCATCATAAAGCCATCCGCGCAGGGTATTGAAGGTTCCGAGACCGGATATCAGCACCGGTTTTTGCGCGAGGGAGCGGGCTTTCTCCGCCGAACAGACCACTACAGCTCCCGCTCCGTCGGTGACCAGGCTGCAGTCATATACGTTAAACGGTTCTACAATTGGCCGGCCGGAGTGATACTTATCAATCGTCAACGGCTGCTTCATCTGAGCGGTCGGATTGAGAAGGGCATGCTCTCTGAATGTTGTTGCTATCGCTCCGAAATGGTCTTTTGTGGTTCCATAAAGTGACATGTGCCGAGTGGCACCTAGAGCATGCATTGCAACTGCTCCAAACATGCCTACTTCGGCATTGAATTCTGATCGTTCCTGTTCCGGAGGAACCAGGGGAACACCCATCCTGGCCTCTGCATCCCGATGCGTTCTTGACCAGCTATCTCGTCCATATCCGCATAACACAACCTCGCATAACCCTGCGTCGATTGCCATTACGGCAAGAATTATCGAGAGGATTTGGCTGGCTCCGCCATTATCCAAGGTGGTGCTGAAATGGGCATCAATGCCCAAAAGCTCCCCCATTCGTTGATGGTGGGCGTAGATATCGTCGGGTCCTCGGCAAATTATTCCATCTATATCACTTTTAGTGATTCCGGCATCGGCTGTTGCATTATGCATTGCCTGGTTTAGCAGACCCAAAGAGCTTGAGCCGGGCACCTGACCTATGTCACTCTGGCCAACACCCACAATAGCGTATTTGCCTGCAAGGGACCGATTTGGATTAGGCATAGTCGGAGATGCCTCCACTTTTCCCAAAAGCTCCCTCTGATTTATATTGGTCAATCATCTGCTGCGGTAGTCCCAATTCTTTCAGTACTTCAATGGTGTGTTCCCCAAGCATTGGCGGAGCCGCAGTAACTTGAAGGGGTGTGTTTGCTAATGAAAATCCTGCTGCCACACCCTCAAGGTCTCCGCGAACCGGGTGACGGTAATCAAGTTTGAGCTCCAGATGCTGTACTTGTGGATCAGCAAATGCATCGGCCAAAGTATTTAGCGGTGCTGCCGGTACATCGTTGCGATTTAGCTGGGCTAACCAGTGTTCCCGCGGTTTAGTGGCAAAGATAGATTTTAACTCTTTATCTAGCTCGGAATAGTTTCTCTGCCGGTCTGCACGAGTCTTGAATCTTTCATCGGCTAACCATTCTGAATGCCCAACAACTCTTGCCAGACCTTCCCAGAATTTTGCCGGGGAGGAAAGATGTATCACGAACGGAAGTCCATCGGATCCTTTGAAAGCGTACACTTGGGCTTGGTGAACCCTGGTCTCCCTAAGAGGTGCTTTTCGGGAATGAAAGTAGTGTTGGGCATTCTCGCCCATGATATGAATGGTTGCCTGCAGTAATGATGTGCTTACCAGCTGCCCTTCACCAGTTAGCGATCTAGCGGCGATACCTGCAAGTACTGCGCAGCAGGCGTACAGTCCAGTGATGTGATCTGAGAGAGAAATTCCCATAGGCTCTGGATTCTCTATGTTGGTAAGAAGACTAAGAAGCCCACTAATTGCTTGGCCAACAGTATCGTAACCAGGTCGATCGGCATAGGGGCCATCTTCACCGAATCCGGTGATGGAACAGTAGATAGCTTTAGAATTTCGTTTATGAACTAACTCGAATCCGAACCCCATTTTTTCAGCAATTCCTGGCCGATGATTTTCAATGACCACGTCGCAAGTGTCTATAAGTTTTAGGAGCAGCTCCTGCCCGGCTTTTTCCCGTAAATCGAGAGTTACACTTTTTTTATTCCGGTTTAGCGCGCAGAATGTTGGGCTGTACTGATCGTCGCCCCATCCACGAAACGGGTCTCCGTGGATGGGATCCTCTACCTTGATAACTTCAGCTCCGAGGTCACCGAGCAGTGCTCCTGCAAAAGGGCCCGTCACGTAACTTGCAATTTCGATAACTCTAATTCCGGCTAGTGCTCCCGGCATTTATTTTCTCCGTACTTTATGGAAGTTGGATTTTAATGTCCCACCACTGGCGGTCTCCTCCAAGTTGTGGACAGTACACGTCCACCTGCAGTTGAGCACCGCAGTTGGGGCAGAAGTAATAGACGTACTCCCCAATGAACTTATCGCCAGACGGTAGTGGGAATTCAGCTACCGCGTCCAGAGGCTCGACTACGCTGAGCGCAAAGCTTTTATAGTTTTGATTTGCTGGTCCCATTTCATGTTTGCACTGCCTGCAGCGCCAAAGGGCTTTACCCTGGTTGTCAACTATTTCGAGTTCAGCATGCGGTTTCAGGATAACCACCGAGTCGTTTGAGGTGTCCGCAACTTCACTGGAGAGCTTTCCACTAATTCGGGCTTCTCGGCGGGCTTGCCGCATCGCGGCTGTAGCTTCGGGATCGATCTTATTATTCTCGTCGACTACCGCAGCAAAGAATTTCTCTGCTGCCCAGCGATTGTAAATGCCGGCATCCAGATCTTGTTGGAGTCGATCGAGGCTCCTTTCAATCGGATCGCCAAAACCGCCTCCACCCTGGGTAAAGTCCGTAATAAGTCCCCATTCTGGGACCTTTGCATGAGGTCCGGAATCAGTTCGTTCAATGGCTTCGCCCCAATTTTCATCCATGATTTGAGATGGGGATGTCGGGTATTGCCCTTTGCTCATCCGACTTTTTACGTCCTCCGGGTCAGTGCGAAATACAGCCCGGAATCCGCCGCTTCCGGCTGGGAACCCTCCAAATAAACCGAATCCGCCGTTGGGAATACCCGCATATGGTCTGAAGTCGACGCTTAGATCCTGGGTGCCGTAGGCCATATATACCCTATGTGTGCCATCACCCCCTCTAAAGGCACCGTAACCACATCCATTGGGGTTGTGATTTCTAGTGAGATAGAGGAACGGGTATTGAAGTTCAATCCACTCGACATCGCTAATGCCACCTGAAGGGATATTTGCGTGACCCCCGCTATCAACTCCATCCCTAAGCGGTGAAGCTCCAAACCCTCCGCCATGAATATCGTACAGTCCCTGTGCGACGGGAATGCCCTGACGAGTGTGGCCGCCGTAGAAATATCCCGGTCCGCCTTCGTACCATAGGCCTTGCCACCCGGCGTTTATGTCTTCGAAGCGACCTCCGGCATAGAGCATCTTGGATAAACATTCACTTACCGCCGACACCAGAATCTGACCTACCCTGGGAGCGCCTCCGCAGGCAGCTGGGAATTTGCAATTCAGCAGGGTACCTTCCGGTATGTTTACCTTAACCGGAACCATTTTTCCATCGCTCCAGGGAACGTCCCAAAATAAGGCGTTGGTTAGAGCGATTGTTACGTGTGCAAGGCTGCTCGGCAAGGTTGAGTTTTGATCGTCATTGAGTTGTGGACTTGTTCCTGTAAAATCGAATTCAAGGCTGTCGCCAGACTTGGTCATTTCACAAATTATCTGGTACGGCTCAGGCTTGCGCATGCCTGAAGCGAACATTCTCGACCGCCAAGTGCCATCAGGTAACGATTTCAGCTTTGCCCGTGCCATCCGCTCCGCATCATCAATGACTTTTTGGCTGGCGAGTTCCACAAATTCCACTCCGAATTTGTCAACCAGTTCCAGGAAGCGCTGAGCGCTGACGTTGTTTCCGGCAATTCGGGATCTGAGATCAAGCTCAACGTAATAGGGATCTCGGCACTGCTCGACCAAGGTACGGCAAACATCATTTCTAAACTGGCCCGCTTCAACGATTTTCAGGCCCAGAATTCTAAGGCCCTCATGAAATATCTCGGTGGCTGCCCCCCGCATAACACCTCCGGTGTCAGCCGTATGTGAACTGCTTGCTGTCCACGCGATTAGGCGACCATCGTAAAAGATCGGTTTTATCACCATTTGATCGTAGGTGTGCGACCCGGCGACATAGGGATCATTATTAAAAATCTGGTCCCCGTCATTGAATCCTGGGTCTGTACCGAACCATTCCACGATTTTTTTAATTGCATCGGAAGTTGCGGCTGCAAAGCGGAGGTGCCCTGAACATGCAAGGATCATTCGCCCGGCTGGGTCATAGAACGACTGCATGCACTCGCCGCCCTGGACCACAATTGGAGAGGCGGAGACTCTCTGCAGAGCTATTCGTCCTTCTTCACCTACTGCCCAAAGACGGTGCATGAAAATCTCGTATTTAATTGGGTCGATGGTGTCTAGTACTGAATCCATTAAAATCTCCTTGGTGAAAGTCCTTGATTAGTTGGAAATATGCAGCACGAGATTGCCGTATTGGTCAAATATTCCTGTTGATCCCGGCGGGATAAGAACCGTGGTGAATGCGGCTTCCACTATGCTTACCGGGTCTATTTGCTGACCTGGAAGCACCTGGTCCCAGTCATACACTTGCGCCAAATGCCAATCGCCCTGTAGGAAAATCTTCCTCTCTCCCTTGGCCGTCAGAGTTCTCGAGGAATCGGTCTCTTGTGGCTTGAGACTTGCCTTAGGTACTGGCCCTATTGCGTCCACTCGAATTGCGCCAAGTTCGGTTCCCGCCTCTTCATTCCCTGCACCTTTCCCATACAGTGTCTGGTATCTTTCAGCAAACACTTTTTGAATATCTGTCATCTCGGTTTCACCAAATCGAGCCCAGGGTACTTCAATCTCGACACCTATCATTTGACGGCGGAATCTAAGTGTCATATAGCGCTTCAAAGTTATTTGCGATCTGGGAGAAGTTTTCTTGCTCCATCACCGCTAAAAGCTCGTTTTCAAGTTCGTCGAGAGAACTATTGATAAGTTCAGGATCAGTTGGCAATGAGTAATGGCAGGTCATCATTTTGGTGTGAACGACGTCCGCCATGGCGATCCCAAAGGCCGAAAATACTGGTGAGGTTGGAAAAACAACGATTGTATGTATGCCTAAATCTCGAGCGAATCCCACTGCATGTATTGCGGCAGCGCCGCCAAAGGCATATAGCACGAAATCTCCGGGCAGGTACCCGCTTCGGATAACCTGACGGCGAATCAGGTCAGCCATTTTCCCATTGATTATCTGGTGTATACCAGCGGCAACTTCTAATTCGTCCAGGTTGAGAACTGAAGCCACTTTTTGCAACGCTTCGGATGCTTTTTCGGGATGCAGCGGGTGTGCCCCACCCAGGAAATACTCTGGGTCCAGAATTCTTAAGGCGACGTTGGCGTCAGTGACGGTTGGTTGATTACCACCCTGTCCATACGATGCGGGACCCGGGTCGGCGCCAGCGCTTGCCGGACCGACGATAAGTCTTCCAAGCTGAGGATCCGCATGAGCGATTGTCCCGCCTCCGGCTCCGATAGATTCGATTTCGATTATCGGTTGCAAAATTCGAAAGCGGTCAAACACAGGTTCCGTGGCATAACGCCAGTAACCGTTTGAGTAAAGTCCCACGTCGAAGCTGGTTCCCCCCATATCAGCGGTGATAACTTGGGAATGGCCAAGAAGCTGGGCCATCTGAGAAGTTGCAAGCATTCCTCCAGCCGGCCCAGATTGCAAGGTTGCAACTGGGGCACATTTCTCGGGACTTGCTAAGCCCCCATTACCCTGCATCAGCAGGAATATTCCCCCAAACCCCGCCTGGCGCAATTGCTGCTCAAGGTGGGAAAGGTACTGCTTGACCTTTGGTCCGACAAAACAGTCAGCTAATACAGTATTCATGCGGGCATACTCGCCGGCTACTCGAGCTAAGCGGTGGCTGTAAGAACTGTAGATTCGTTCTCCATAGGCACTTTCGACGTAGTCAAGTACCTTTTGCTCGTGTTCGGGATTTGCCCACGAGTTCAGCAAGCAGACTGCGAGGGCCTCCACTTTATGGATTTCGATCAGTTCGTCAACTGCAGTTTTAATTGCCTCGGTGCTGAGAGGAATTACTGGATTTCCCTCAGCATCCATTCGTTCAGGTACTCCCTTGATCAGATGACGATCGGCTAACGGAGTGGGTTTACTCAGAAACATCACGTGGCGAATTTCCTCTTCGGAAAGTCCATCAACACGGCCAATCGCCCGCATTATGTAGGGCGTGTCTTCGAAGCCCTTGGTTGTGACTAAACCGACTTTCGCGCCGTCCCTGGTCAGCAGTGCGTTGGTGGCGATAGTGCTTCCGTGGGTGATTCTCTGAGTATCTCCGAGAAGATTCGAAAGTGGCTCTGAGATTATCTCAGCTGCGCGTTTCAACGCATCCATGACTCCATTTGCGGGATCGGATGGGGTTGTGGGGGCCTTGCTCATGTACACCGTGCCAGAGTTGCCGACTAGTGCCACATCAGTGAAAGTACCGCCAATATCAACACCGATAATCCATTTATCCCTCATGTATCCCCCTTTTCGGAACAATGTTCCATTTATACTCTTATGACACAGATTCGTCAAGAAAAAGGCGAGTTATTTTTGCGGTTAAAATTTGTGCGGTTTCCGTGAAGGTTGCAAGATTGCTCTGCCAAAAGGGGATAGAGTGGCTGTCACCCCAAAAAGTTACAGAGGTTTCTGGGATTTTCAGTGTTCGTTATGGGAGTTAGAATCCCGCAGTGAGCTCGATGACGTTTTGGGAAGATGCTCCATATTCGAAAAGCGGAGATTCAAGATTCGGTAACTTATCCGAAAACAAATATTCTTTGAAGTCTTGGTAGAGGGTAGGTTGAAACCTGGCCCCGGGGTGTCATGGGAAATGCTTGCAAGTAATGCGTCAACGATGCAGAGTCATGTCATCAGTCCTGGGTTCGCAAGATCTGCCAGTCTGTCAATGGCTGTGCCTTGTACGGCCCAAGAGATCCTTTTCCGATCAGAAGCTCTGCACTTTCAAATGGTTTTCCCTGGATTCTGTCGGATATCCAATCCGCTGCCAAGTCTGTTCCGTTCATGCCATTCAGAGAAGCAACGCCCTCGCTACCGTGAAACGCGTCTTCGAGTACAACAAGTTGTTTAGGGCCACCAAGGTTATTCTGGTAAAGGTCCCTGGCTTCACCGATACTTGTGAGTGGATCGAATTCGCCGATGCACACGAGCGTTGGACAGCTCACCTTGACCGAACTCATCAACTGGTCTGTTCGGATAAAATCATCCAGGTCATCATCGTCGAGGCCAGTCATGTACTTGAGGACTTTGTGAAATCTGGGTGGTGCAGAGTAAATAAGTGGCCCAAGATCTCCGAATGCTGCATGGAGCAATGCTACTGCTTTGATGCGGTCATCATTTGAAGCCAGTTCTAAAGCCCACCGCGTTCCTAAACTGGATCCAATTACCCAGGCGTCATCTCCCGCCCAAAGACCCTGTTGGCTGAGATCGTTTAGGACCGTTTTCAGGGCAGTAAGGTAGTTGCCTTTTTTGAGACGAATTCCTTGTAGTGTTCTGGCTTCTCCCTGGCCGGGTCCATCGACCGCCAGGACTTGGAACCCGCGGGAAATAAATGGTTCTGCGAGCGGTCCAATTGATGAAGTTTCTTTCGTGCCGTCCATTCCTGGAATATATATCAGCAGCGGGTCGCTTTCGGAGCGGCTGTGAAAGAGGGCCGGCAATGTTTTACCCTCAAATGGAATGTTCAGACGCTGAATTTTATGTTCAGCCAGGCCGATGACAGCGTCCATGCAGCTTTGCGCCTCTGCCATGAGATGTCTTTTTAGTGCTGTATCAGAAAAGATATTGTGCTGAGCTTCAATCAGGTTGCGTATTGCTAGTTCATAGATCTTGAGTGCCGTTTTGCGATGCCCTGATTTGCTTGCTGATTGCGCTAACTCTTTTTGTCGGATCCCTTCGATACCTAAAATTTTAGGTATCATCATTTCAGATTTCACAGATCCCGGATAACGGCGGCGTCCGCTTTCTGCATTCACCGATATTCCACTGGTTCGGACAAGCCAGTCCTGTACCCATTGTTGTTCGAAGTCGCGCTCCATGTAAATCTTCTCCTTGTATTTTCTACGGATTGCTACCCAAGTTGAGTTCAGCAACTTCTTTCGAATGCGTCATTTAGCGACGGTTGTACCGTCTTTACCGGAGACAATGGAAAATGATTTTCCATTCCACTGGCCTATCCAGACGTCGCTTCCACTTGTTCCCACATGATTTTGTGCGCTGATATTGTAAAGACCGAACGATTCAGGGACGTTCTTTACCTTTGTTTGAAGGTAATTTTTCAGCTGAGGTGCAGTGGCTTTAACACCGAGGGCTTTTAATGCCCGTACCATGATCATGAATGCATCTACCGGAAGGCCCCAGCCAGTATTTGGTTGACCTCCAGCTGCCGTGACTATTTTGTCAAAGACCGAAAGATAAGACTGAAGTGGGGTTGGCAGCGACGACGGAGAAAAATAGAGTGGCCCAAGTGGGAGGTATAAGTGTGTCGGGAGAATAGATGATAAGGCAGTTAGTTCCGATTGCAATGCATTCCCTGAAGTCGCGAAAGTGGGTATATTTGACATTCCAAGCGACGACATAGCCCGAAGAACTGTACCGAATGGAGTCCCGGTAGTTGATATAAAGATTGCCTGAGGGTTCGTTGCTTTGATAGCCGACATCTGCGGTACAACGTTTAGAGCTGTGGGATCGTAAGTCTGATGTGAGATCACGGTTACACCGCTGCCACTTGGGCTTTTTAGCGCAGCTTCCAGCTCGTTATATCCGTCGAGGCCACTGGCATCTGACGAGTTTATGATTGCGATGCGGTTATACCCGCTTACCTTCATGAAATTGACTATAGATCCCTCAAGATATTTCGTCGAAATTCCTGCCGCAAATACGTAACTATGTGGCTTGGGATTTGCCACTGGAGACAGGTCGTATATCACCGGTCCTGTCGAACCGGCCAGTGCATCTACAGCATTGTCAACTGGGCTTATGCTTCCATTGAGCAGAAAAGGAACCCCAGAATGGATTAGATTTGTTGCCTGGGATACAGCGGTAGCCGGGTTGCTTTGATTATTTACGATATCTAGAGTTATCGGGTGACCGTCAATCCCCCCAGAGTGATTGACGTATGCAGCAAAGGCGGTTAGTGCATGGCTAGCAATACTCCCGAGCGTAGCTCCTGGACCGGTAAGTGACAATATTGCGTGTACCACATATGGCGATTGTGACGAAGCTGCTGTCGTAGTGGATGTACTTGCCGCTGGCTTTGCTGCAGAGCTTGACGTACCACAGCCCGCCAGAATCAAAGCACAAGCGAGAAAGGCGATTTTCAGCTTACGTCCCGACCAATATTCCCCCGAACGCCATAGTCGCAATGACATATTGGCACCCCCCCCTAAATATGGCAGTGTTAAAACAGCCATGTAGTGTTGAGAAAATCTAGACGATTCCAGCAACGACTCAATGGCTTGGTGACGAATTGTCACTTGTCCAAAAATCTCTGTTCTTCGAACGCCGATTACCAGGAGTTATGGAACAATGTTCCATTTTACTATAGTGTCTTATAGCAGTCAATGGGGATGAGTCATTTCTGCAGATAAAAGTAAGGTATTTGAGCCGCTCTTTTATCGATCGGGGTTCCCCTGGGATGCCAGCTTTAATATTCATCCATGTGATGAAATTAAACAACTGATATGCAGGTATTAAGTAGCTATTTCAGGAATTCTGGATTGACAAAATGACTGCAATAATTGTCCCAATGGAAACTTGACACGGCAAGATATGATTTAGGTGTGATGATCTAAGCTTTGGATAGCTGATGCGGCCTTCGTTTTGATGGCGGAATGCTGGGCAAATGGAATATCCATGTTTTTCTGATGATGAATTCTATCGACGCCACCAAGAGGTGCGCGCGCGAATGGCTGCCAACAATGTGGAAGTTTTAGTGATGTTCGGCTCAGGAAGGAGTCCCAATATTCACTATCTCAGCAACTGGCTATCAACTCGGGAAGCACATTTGATATTTCCTGCAGTTGGAGAGGGGACATTATTCATTCAGCTTTCTAACCACGTTGAGACGGCTGCGCGTATGGCGATCCTGAACGATGTTCGATTTGGTGGGAGAAGCGCGAGCGGTCTTCCGTCATCAATCGAACGAGTGACAGAGGAACTTATCGCCCGTGGCTACGGCGAAACCCGCATAGGGATTGTTGGACCGCTTCCTTTCCAGCAATACAGCTATTTGCGCGATCACATGGAGCATGCAGACTTCGTTGAATTTACACATGTTCTGAATCAGCTACGTCAGCGCAAGAGTGCGGAAGAGATCGAGAGGATTAGAGAAGCTTCAGAGCTTGCCGACCTCTCAATAGTGGCACTCAAGGAGCAACTGCGGCCTGGTCTTACAGGTTACGACATTGTCAAGATTCTGGAAGATTCCTACCTTTCTAAGGGCGGAACCAACGGAATCCACTATTTTCTCTGCACAGCGATGTCGGATCCAAATATCTGTATTCCCAGCCAGTATCCAACCAGTCGTACTGTCGAGCTCGGAGATGTTTGCGTGCTCGAGATTAGCGTAGATCTCTTCGGCTATTCAGGTCAGGTGTTGCGAACTTTTGTGGTTGGAGAAGGACCCTCACCATTGTATGCCGAGCTGTTTGAAGTAGCACGGGATACGTTCGAAGGGATTCGAGCGGTGCTTCGAGCTGGAGCGACGGTAGCAGACGTTGTAGCGGTGAGTGATGTTATCGATTCGAGAGGGTTTAGCTTGGGGGATGATCTTCTTCACGGAGCCGGCCAGCTGCCGCCCATAGTTCGAACACGCCAGACATCATCCGGACAAAACGAAGGCTTTCGTTTTGAAGAGGATATGTGTGTTGTGATACAGCCTAATGTAATTAATAAAGAGCGAACTGCCGGTGTCCAGTACGGTGAGATGGTGCACATTACTGGAGCCGGTAATCGGCGCCTCCATGCCGCTGAAGAGGGCTTGCTTGTTTGCCCATAGAAGTACTTTACATTAACCCGGCATTTATCGCCGTGGCAAATGCGTAGTTGTGGCAAATGATAAGACTGCATCAGTTGTTAGCCATATCAGAGCTACTCGATTCGGCGACTGGCTCTGTGGCATGGTAGTAACAGGCAAAATCCCAGGTGAATATGATATGCTATCGAGCAGTTAAACAATCCAGCCTGGTTCTCGCTTAGCTTCGATCGTTGAGGAGGATTTATGTCAAATACAGGCGGAGAGAGTATTTTTGGACGCGCAATTGACGTGCACGGACATATGATTCCTCAGCAGCTATTTGAGGAAAATCACAATCGTCTGGAAAGCGCAGGTGTAAGTGTCGAGAAATCCCCCACGGGGGAGACCTTCCTATTAAATGGCGATCACAGGCTCGGTCCTATACAGGCTGGAATGTCATCGGTATCCAAAAGACTCGAGTGGATGGACGAACGGGGGATTTTCAATCAGTGGGTCTCTCCTGGAACAGGTTTGTTTACCTGGACGAGTTTTGATGAATCCCAAGCTCGAATATGGTACGAGCTGGTCAATAGCTCCATTTTAGAAGCAGCAAAGTCTTCGAATGGGAGATTGAGTCCATTGGTAGCGCTCTACCTTGGCGATCCTGAGCGGGCTGCGGCTGAGTTGAAGAATATGGTCAATGATAATAAGTTAACTGGAGTATTTCTTAGTACACATCCATTGGAATGCGGGTCACTTGCTGACCCACCATTGTGGCCATTCTGGTCGGCAGTTGAAAGACTCGGAGTGCCAGTTATGCTGCATCCACCAACTAATGGTCCATCTTGTCAGATAACTCCAGTGGTTTTACAAAATATAACCGGAAGGCTCATAGATACCACATCGATAGCGGCCGAGATGTTGTTGAACGACTTCTTCTCAAGGTTTCCAAATGTCAAGATCATTCTGGTTCACGGTGGCGGAATGTTGCCCTATCAGATATTTCGTATGGATGGGCTCAATAGGGCTGGGCTAGTTCCGCAATCAATAGGTGGCAGAGCGTTCACCGACGATATAAGGAATTTCTATTATGACACAGTGGCCCTTGACTCAATCAGTTTGGAGTTCCTGTTGAAAAGAGTAGGAGCGGGAAAGGTGCTTTTGGGGAGTGACGCGCCATTTACTATTGCAGATCCGGATCCCGTTGGGCGGGTCTTGGCAGCTGAAATCACCTATGCCGACCAGGAAGATATCTGTTGTAATAATGCATCCCGTCTAGCACTCCACTGAACACGCTATGATCAGAATGTCAGTCAGCTTTCCAACTCTGACCAAAATGAACAATTATGTTCTTTCGAATCGGAAGTTGTAGATTTTTCTCATGTGATAACTCTGCTTGTGATTTTTGTCATTATTGACAATAGAGGAGACCTCCTTGTCTAACTGGTCGGCAAAGATCTCAGTTAGAGCAACTAATGCCTCTTGCTCCCCAAGTAACCGAGTAGATCCAAGATCAAATTCGTGATTGAGGCAAAAGTAATGCAAGTTCGTACTTGAACAAACTCAAATGACCAACGTTAATCCAGTCACTTAGCTTTGCGTGTGAGAAGTTGAAGAGCCATTACCCAAGATAACGGTCTGTATTTTATTATCTGATGAAGCCCAGATAGATGATTATTGGCCAGTGAAGGATAATTCCATTGACATAGCCACTGATAAGATATAAGCTCATCATGCAAAAGTGGAATGATGTTCCATCATGCGCTGCCTGACTGCCGGTGGGGGGAGCGCTTGACTCATTCGGGGGATGAGGATTGAATCGTGGATGACGTAAAGCTAGCGGCAGGGGATGATGTCCGGGGTTATAACAATCCTGAGAGGCGAGATTTACATCCTAACGCGACCCGAAGAAACGCCAACTCCAAGACCTCTTTGAGCAGAATGTCATCCCTGACAATATCGACTTTAGCAATAGTGGTCGGCATCGTCCTGTGGCAGATTATTGGTCAGTTTTTTGTAGGAAATTCTCTTTTTTTGGCAACTCCTTTACAGACTCTAAACGGGGTCAGGGAGATGTGGGACTCGGGTGCACTACAAGAGGATTTGATTGTTAGTGGTGAAGAATTTATATTTGGATTTTTAATTGGATCCATTGCTGGGATTCTGATTGGCGCGTTTATCGCCAAAAATCGCATAGCCAAGAGAATCTTTACCCCGTATATCTCTGGATTTTATGCCACACCAATAATTGCTCTAGCTCCAATAGTGATTCTCTGGTTTGGACTAGGTGTATGGTCGAAAGTCGTTGTGGTAATAAGCCTGGTTATTTTTCCTCAAATAATAAGTACTGAGGCGGGAATCAGAACCACAGATGAGACCTTGAGAGAGGTGGCCCGTTCTTACGGCGCTTCTTCTGTGGAGGTATTTCGGAAAGTTGAAATGTGGTGGAGCCTTCCTTATATTCTCGCTGGGCTTAGGTTAGGGGTGGGACGAGCTCTAATCGGGGTGGTAGTGGGGGAGTTATTCGGTGCTAAAGCTGGCTTAGGTTTTGCAATCAATAACGCCCAGGCTGAATTTAATATGCCTGAACTCTTTGCAGGCGTAGCGATCTTCGCGGTTTCGGGAATTGTATTTACCTATCTTCTTACGGTACTCGAAAGAGCTATAACTCCATGGGTGACTAACAGACTTTGAAAAAATGAGAAAGCATGCTTAGGTGAAGAACGTATCTGTAGAGTACATAACCAAATTTTTTGGCGAGATCCAAGTTTTGTCGGATGTCAGTTTCGTTGCCCAGGAAGGACAATTCGTAACCATCGTTGGTCCGAGTGGATGTGGGAAAACAACCTTACTGAGGATAATTGACGGTCTTGAAAACCCCGATTATGGCCAAGTCAGAATTGGGGAAAGAATTGTATCAGGCCCGGCAAAAGAATGTGCTTTCGTATTTCAGGCTGACTCCCTGATGCCGTGGCGTACTGTCTATGACAACGCGAAGCTGGGCATGGAGTTACGGGGGTTGGATATCCAGGAATACAAGGATCGCCTAATGGAACTTTTGCGTCTTGTGGGGTTGGCTGGTTTTGAGAATCACTATCCCAGGCAACTGTCAGGGGGAATGCGACAAAGGGTGAATCTAGCTCGTGCACTTGCAGTTGATCCGGATGTCCTACTTATGGATGAGCCTTTTGCTGCACTTGATGCGCAGACTAGAGAGATCATGCAGACTGAGTTGCTCAGAATCTGGTCTACTCAGCGAAAGACTGTTGTTTTTATTACTCACCAATTAGACGAGGCAGTATATCTGGCTGATCGTGTACTGGTAATGGGCAGAAAGCCTGGGGTTATCGCTGATGACATCGATATACCGTTCGACCGGCCTAGGGAATTGTCCCTCAAGCGAACTGAAGATTTTGGGAAATTGGTGGAAAGGATCTGGGGAACCATTGAAGGAGCTATTCGAGAAACAGGGGGAATTTAAGTCTTCAGATGGCTTTCTCAGGCTTGTGAAAAACGTTCACGAGCAAAGGACGGGCTCTTGAAGCCTAGTTTCTAGAAAGGGGATAATTGTGACGTCTAGTTTTTTTGGGGGGAAACGTCGCAGGACGCTTCCGGTATCAGTCGCAAGCCTTATGGTTCTTGGTGTATTGCTTGCAGCATGCGGAAGCAGCTCTTCAAGCAGTAGCACAACCACCACTGCCGCAAGTTCAAGCACAACTAGCAGCGCTGCTGCTCCAAATTATGGGACAGTAACTTTCTCGCAAGTCGGACCTGATGCCGGCAAATGGCCAATCTATGCAGCAATTTCAGAAGGTTTCTTCAAGAAAGAGGGTATTTCGATATCTATTTCCACGAGTGGTAGCAGTCCAGGGGGAGTTCAAGCTGTGCTTGCTCATTCAGTGGATATCGCTGAAGTCGGTGATACTGATGCAATTTCTGCTGCAGCCGGTGGCGGATCTATATCGCTTGTGGCGGGAGAGGAAAATGCGCCGCCCTATGTAATTAATGTCCCAAAGAGCATCACTTCTATTGCACAGCTGAAGGGCAAGACAGTTTCGGTTGCCGCACCCACCAACATCACCAAGCTATATTGGAACGCAATTGCACAGGCCAACGGGCTTAGTCCAACAGCAGTTACCTACCAGTACTCGCCAACGACCGGTGACAGGTTTGCCGCTCTCAAAGGCGGTGTAGTGCAGGCCGCAATTTTGCTTCCGCCGTTCAGTTTTGAAGCTGAAGCAGCGGGATTCCCGGCTATTGCATCAGCAGCCAAGTATCTGCCGCTTCCATTTACTGCGCTTGCAGCAAGTCCAAGTTGGATTAGTAGCAACAGTAATAAGTTTCAAGCATTCCTAAAGGGATACCTCATGGGGATCAAGTGGCTGTACGATCCGGCAAATAAGGCGGCTGCAATAGCACTGCTTGAAAAGGAAACCAATGCCACTGCATCGGCATCGACTCAATCTTACGACTTCTTCGTCAATCAGTTGAAAGCTTTTCCAACCAATGGGCAACTCCCGACATCGGAAATGGCTAAGGAAGCTCAGGCCATGGTTGGCCTGGGTGCGTTCAAAAAAGCGCCTCCTACGAGCAGTTTCATGACAAACACTTATATCAAGAAGGCAGCTGCGTCATTGGGATTGAGTTAATTCTCTGGCATCCTTGCCACTCGGGAACAGCGAGTGAGTGGCTCGTTGCAGTTTGCCCCTCCCAACAAGGTGAATATGGGTGGCAAGGATAGCCAGACACGTGGTTTTAATCTCCTGAAAACCTAAATGAAAGAGAGGTTATTAATGAAATATTCAGAGCAACTGCGTTACGGTGCGAATATTGCCGACTGGCGTCAGGGAATTGACGTCGAGCGTCTTCGCAGGGAACGGCAAGAGAAAGCGCGCAAAGGGTTACGCGACCATGGGGTAGCTGCATTTTTGGCTACCAGGTCCGACAACACCAGATACCTCGTTGGTCTGCGTGGCCCAGAATTTCAGCCGGCTTTATGGTACACCTTGTTTCCAGCTGAGAGCGAGCCGATTGTTTTCCATCATGCTGGCTGGTTGCCGATATACCCCCAGGAGGCTCCATGGGTAAAAGAGTGGCGGCTGGCTCGGGCTTGGCTTAGTCGCGGGCCGGGTGAAGAGGCATCCAGGTTAGAAGCTGAGCGATTTGCCAGGGAAGTGAAACAGGAATTGGTTGCTAAAGGTATTGAGAACGAGAAACTGGCTCTTTTAGGTTTTGATGGACTGGCTCAGCAAGCGTTGAGAGATGTCGGGGTAACTGTAGTAGATGGCTGGCCAATCATGCTTGATATTACAAAAACTAAAACAGTAGACGAGATAAGTTGCCTAAAGATGGCATTCGATGCAACAGACGCTGGTTGGTATCGGACTCAGGAATTGCTCAAGCCGGGCTCAATCGATGTGGACGTATCGGCCGAGGCAATGCTGGCGGCACACAAGGCCGGGGCAGAGGAAACCCCAGCTGGTCACCTAAGAAGTGGCATAATATCATTTGACAGGGCATTTGCAGGAACTGGACGGATTATCAACTATGGAGATCTGGTGTACGGGTCTTATTGCCAGGTCAAGTACATGGGCTATAACACCTGCTACTACCGGACTTTTTCGGTAGGCAAGGAACCGGATGCCAAGGTAAAGTCTTGGTACAGCGAGCTGGTTGACAGGTTAAATAACGTGATAGAGGCGATCAAGCCAGGGGGATCCACTGCGGAAGCCGCAGCTCATTTTGCACCCGCTTCAAAATGGGGTTACAAGGAAGAGGCGGAGCTGTTGACGTTGGAAATTGGGCATGGGATTGGTCTTTACAACTACGGCTATCCCATAGTCAACAGGCAATGGTCGCTTGATCACCCCCAGGAGTTCGAAGTTGGAATGACTTTGGCAGTAGAAGGTCGCGAAGGTGTGCCAGGTGAAGGTGGCGTCCGATTAGAAGATGCCGTAGTAATTACAGAAAATGGAGCCGAGTTGCTTGACCGTTGGCCTAGGGACGAGATTCTGGTATCTCCTCGTGGTTAGGCGAGGAGAGGAAGCAATGGATGCTGAGATGATCACCGATCCAGAACCGCTTGATGTTTCCCTTGCTGGGAAGGTCGCCTTTGTAGCTGGTGGAGCAGGGGCTATTGGATCGGCAATAGCCCGTTCACTTTCACTCAGGGGAGCCAAGATTGTCATAGCAGACGTTTCTCCTCAGTTGGATGAAGTCTGGAAAAAAATAGAGAATGAAACGGGTTTTGGTGGCCAAGCATTAAGAGTAGATCTGACACAGGAAGCTGAAATCGAATCGGCTTTCGAAAAAACCGTTAGTGAATTTGGACAACTCGACATTATGGTTCACGCTGCTGGAATCTATCATCGCAAACCATTGCTTGAATTGACTTCCGATGAGTGGGATTTAACTCAAAACATCAATATGCGTAGTTTTTTTCTCTGCACCAAATACGCGGTAAGTAAAATGATGACTACGGGGGATGGGCGGATTATCGGGATAACATCTGGAATGGGAGTCGCCGGGAAGCCTCGCAGCGCCGCCTATTGCGCATCGAAAGCAGCAATGATCGTTTTTGCTCAGTCGGTTGCTCTGGAACTTGCAAGGACTTCAATAACGATTAATCTGATCGGACCAGGTATCACTGATACCCCCTTGATGCGTAATGCCAATACCGAGGACGAAATTCAGGCTTCGTTGTCGCGCGATGGTCGCCCTTTGGGTTCTCCGGAGAACGTTGTCGGCCCGGTACTTTATCTCCTCAGCGAGACCACAAAATCGGTAACCGGAACCACCGTTTGGATGCGGTCACCAATTTAGATCAGGTCCTCAGATGGGTTTGAAAGTTGGCGAGGAAGATATGTTACAAAGGTATTCGAATGGCCTATTTGAAGATTGGACTGCGTGGCAGGATAGTGACGAACCAGGAGTTTTTGAAAAGTTTAAATCGGCCACCCAAATCCCCCAAGGCGGGCCTTGCCTTATGCAGTCAATATGACGCTTTCTAAATTGGCTAGCAGTAGCAGTATAGGCAAGGCCCGCATCCTCTAATTGCAGAATTTGAGGATGCGGAGCCAAACCCGACATTAGGCCTATGGTCCAGGTATCAAAAGGAAACAAGCATCAATTTAAGTATAACTAGGAAGCGGAATTCGAAGATTTGAGCCCGACTAGAACCTGACCTGCTGTTTTTGTTTACAGTCAGCACGGTTTAGTTGTGAACTTGTGACCATGTGGATCAGAAGTTTCAAGGTTGGGTCGTCTGAAATAAGTGACTGGTCACCCTATGGGATGAGCTCGAATATGTTAGGTAATTTCTGCGTAATGGCAGGCATTCATGTACCCGTCAATCAATCCTCATGAATGTCTGCCAAATAACGCTAGATATTCTTGCCGATTTGTTTGAGTTCTTCAAGGAAGGTTCCGGGTCGATACTCATGGTTGAACGTCGGCTCGTCTCCTTTATAAGTTATGTTCATTTCTCCCAAGTATTCCTGTATTGGGAGCGGCTTGATAGCTATTACCATTCCGGGTTCATCCGAGGTTACAAAATGCTGATGCCATGCTCCTGCGGGGATGTACATCGTGTCGCCAGGTTCCCAATCTATTCTTTCCTCGTCGATAAAACTGTGTCCCCGTCCTCGTAAGACAATGATGATTGCTTCGTTGTGCTTGTGGGTAACGGAATGCGTATTTGGCGGATAGATATGCCAGTCGACCTCAATAATACGGTTATCAAATCCAAGGTCTTGTGAGACCATTCCTCCAAGCCAGGTTCCGTTTTTCTCTTCATAATCAAGGGTAATTTCGGAACCTTTAATAAACCGTCGCCCTTGCTTGCGGCGCAACTGGTCTGCTTCACGCCTTTCTTTACGTTTCTGGAAGAGCGTTGACTTTCCTTCCATCCAGCTTTCATTTCCTTCAGTTACCATCGGTGGCTCCTTTCCTAAGGCCTATTTTTTGAGTTGACATTTGTTGTAGGGCAGTCGTGTTGTAGGACAGCGGTTGGGTTTTAGCTTCAGTTTGTTGGCCTCGGACTCCCTTGCAGTTGCGATTGCGATCAACCGATGTGGACCGGCGGTTCGGCCGGTCAGTCCTACTTGTTAGTGGTTTCACCAGATTTGTCTCAAGTTTCAAGAGTCGTGACTTCTATTTTCATCTAAAGTTGAACAATTTGTTCAAAGAGTATTCACAGTCCGCCCAAATCCCACCATATTACAATTTTGGATGGCTTGAGATCCAGACCGTGGAGCTGCGAGCTATGTTGGGACTCGATCGGCTGCCACAATAGGTCAAAATAAAGGCGTGGTTGAGTCGATTTTTGCTGAAAAGATGCAGTGAAGTTTCAGAGAGGATCTGTGAAGAATTTTGGCCAGTGTTAGAAATCGATTCTTGGTTTACATCAGCGAGGTCTGTAAGACAACTAGTGTTCAATCGTTAGCCACCTAAAGTTTTAGTCGGAACAATGTTCCATTTATACTCCCAGTACTCACTATAGTCAAGCTTGAGCGGACAATATCGCTCCACTTTCAGCCCAGAAGTAGGGAAAGAATTAAGAATCGTATTTAAACAACCTATTGAATTCAGAAAGTGAGTTTTGTGAGACAGGCTAAGGATTGGTTTTGCACCCGCAACTTATCACGATTTAGAAAACTGGAATTCAACTGCCACTGAGCAGGCTGAGTCTTTAACCTAGAGTAAACGCAATCCACATTTACAATTTTTAGTAGCTAAGCAGAAACATTCTAGAAAACAGAATTCAATCTCTGGAAATTGGCGGCTGCTAGGTAGCGCAGCACGAGAGTTCTGAAACATTCCTTGTGAAAGACAGCGCGGCAAGCTTTAGGGCTTCACCCATGGTCAGATAGGGACTCCATGTATTTGCCAGTTTTTGTACCGTGAATCCAGCTTCAAGAGCATAAATGCCTGCCAGGATAACTTCTCCTGCTCCTTCTGCCAGGACATGGATGCCCAGTATCCTGTCACTTTTTGCATCAGCAACGATTTTTACCAGTCCCCGGGTATCTCTCTCGACGATTGCGCGGGGAACCTGGCTAAGTGGCAATACCCGGCAGTCACAGTCAAACCCGGCATCTTGAGCCTGCTGGTCGGTCAGCCCTACGGAAGCAATTGCCGGTGAGGTGAAGGTGACTCGGGGCATTGCCGAGTAATCGATAGTTCTTTCAGCGTTATAAAAAGCATTTTCTATGACAGTATTGCCCTGAAGTCCGGCCAGGTATACGAACTGTACCATTCCTGTAACGTCTCCAGCCGCCCAAATTCTCGAATTAGTGCTGCGAAGATATTGATCGACAATCACCTCACCTTTTGCTCCAGTTGCCACCCCGACTCCTTCGAGTCCAAGCCCGGAGGTGTTCGGTCGTCTGCCTGTAGCGATTAGGATTTCTTCGGCGTCAACTGTAAGAGTCCGCCCGTCGGTTTGCTCTATTGAGAGAGATCTCAGACCTGGCAGCCGCTTTACGTTTGAAATGGTTGCCGATGTGAGTACCGCCATCCCCCTTTGCTCAAATACAACTTGGAGCTGTTGTGAAATCTCTGGTTCCTCAAATGGCGCAATTCGCTCCAGCGTTTCAACGATGGTAACTTTGGTACCTAGATCTGCGAATAACTGAGCCATTTCAAGTCCAATTGCATTGCCACCAATCACCACCAGCGAGTTCGGAAGCTTATCGATTTCAATTGCAGCTGCTGAAGTCAGGTATCCAGTCTCTTCAAGTCCAGGAATCTGAGGGATAAAGGGTGAAGCGCCAGTCGCAATCAAGTAGTGCTTAGCAGTTAGTGTGACATCGCCAACTGCTATTTTTGGTCCTGGGATAAATCTTGCCGTGCCTGTAAGTATTTCGATTCTGTGTTTAGCGGCGAGCGAGGTGTATTTTTCAAATTGTAAATCATCCACAATTTCCTGTTTGCCATTGAAAAGGGACGTGATGTCCGGATCAAGCGCACTGGTTATGATCCCAGGGAATTTGTTTTCAAGGGAAAATCCTCTTTGTTTTGCTGCAGCAAGGAGAGCCTTGGATGGAATACAGCCAAAGTTGACGCACGTTCCTCCTACTTTAGACTTCTCAATCATCCCTACCGATTGCCCCGCTCTTCTGGCGGCTATTGCCGCTGCAAAGGAGGCACTTCCGGAGCCAATTATCAGCAGATCGTACTGGTTGCTGCCATCTGCGTTCATTTCACTAAATCCAATCCGGTCCGATCCTAGTACAGCTTGCCAAGTGTTGTTCCCGAACCGAAGACAGCTGTTTTGCCAGTGCAAGGAGGTGTTCAATTGAAGGGTCGTTGAGGCTGTATTCAACCTGACGTCCGATTTTCTTTGCTTGGACAAATTCGCACCATCTTAGGCATGCCAGATGAGTAGAGATCCTTGCCTGTGAAAGTCCAATCTGTTCGACTATTTCGCTAACGTTTTTGGGTCCCGTAGTCAGAAGGGAAATAATGCGGATTCTGGTTGGATCACCCAGCACCTTGAAAAACCTTGCAGTAGCTCTGTCGATGGATTCTGACGTTTCGGCGGTTCTTGGCATAGATTCATTATATATGGAAAACCGGATATATCCTAATACTTTTGGGGATCAGGATTTTAGGCAGGAGTGATGGTCGATAAATCACAGTGTTTGGCTCGAACCGAAACATGTACGGAGTGAAGCAATCGGTCTGAAGCTACATCAGACTTTTAGCGCAAGGTTGGCCTTTTTGCGTAGTAACACAGACCTAAAGCTATTGTGCCCAGTGAGTTTCTGTCTGGCTCTTTCAGAAGAGACGTGGTTGTTCTTTACATCTGAAGAGGGCGGGCAAGTTTGCGCGAAATATCTAAATTTAGGAATTTACAATAGCGGAATGTCAAGATGGATTGCCACCTCGCGTATCTTTTTATCTTGGGTTGATAAAGGATAGCCCATTCGTAGCGCCAGATCGATATAGGCGCAATCATAGGCTGTAAGTCCGACAGATCGTCCCCGCATTAGTAATGAAGATATCTTTCCTGGCCACTCGATATTTTGTACCCGTATCGGCAATTCGGTCAGTGTTTCAAGGAACGCTTCGGCTTGGACGGCAGTCAGCCTGTTCCTTCTCTCGGCAACAAGTTGAATGTTAATGACTTCAAAGGGCCAAATTGCAGGCACCCAAGCGTCTTCAAACTGCAAACGCTCTAATATTTGGTCAGTATTGAAGTATCTTCGTCAGCAAAACTCCAGGCCATGCTCACTGAGTATCTACTATAAAAGTCACTACCGTCGGTCCTCTTCGATGAGTTCCTGAAGCGATTCACCATTTAGGTGCACGGTTTCTCGTAGGCTCCTCAGATGTTCGATAACTTCCTTGGTGGGAGTCTGACGTACTTCTACGTAGGGGGACAAAATTGCGACAGGTGTGCCATGTCGAGAGATCGTTATGGTCTGGCCATCTTTTACTTGATCTAAAAGATCAGAAAAATGAGTTTTGGCTTCGGAAGCTCCAACCGTTTTCATGGTATCTTTTCTTCAACTGGTCTAGGACTAGTCTAAACTCTCCGACTATAACCTGGGTTTGCGTCAACATTTAATATCTTCCGTTTTTCTAGTTGTTCGAGAGGTTCGGTATGATTCGTTTCAATCCGTGATGCCGATTTTTTCGTGTGATACCAAGTGGCATCTATGACCTTCTAAACTTCGGGCAACTTTAGTTTCAGCCACACCTTCATTTATCAGGTTGTCTCCTACTGAGCATTTTTTGATTACCTGCTCTCGGCTATTTTTCTCTTCATTTGTTGGTAACTTCCATTTGTCAATT
>JAJZIP010000178.1 GCA_021810525.1 Actinomycetes bacterium
GAACGGCTCCAACGAGGTGATCTCCACAGTGCTGGCGGCATATGGCGGTCCCGGACGAAAAGCGATGACGTTCGAGCCTACATACGCCATGTACGCCCAAGTTGCCAAGGTGACCTCTACTGGACTCATCGAGGTCGAGAGGGACTCGAACTTCCGTCTCGATCTGTCGGCGGTACTCGAAGCAAATTCGGAGCACCGGCCTGACATCGTATTCTTTTGCTCTCCGAACAATCCAACCGGTCTCGACGAGGATCCGGATATCATCGCCCGGCTTGCTGAGGATGAACATCCGCTGATAATCATAGATGAGGCCTATGGACAGTTCGCCTCTTTCAGCGCTATGGAGCTGGCTGCGAGGCATGCGAACATAGTGGTTTCGAAGACATTCTCGAAGGTGTGGTCTCTTGCCGGCCTAAGGTTAGGTTACCTCCTTGGTCCAAAGGAGATAATCGCCAACCTGTGGGCCTCTTGCCTTCCGTATCATCTCGATTCGATCAAACAGAGAGCAGGAGTTTTGGCGGTAGAAAAGATCGATGAGATTCAGGCAACTTTGGACCTCATTTTGTCAGGAAGAGAGCAGATCGAAACCGGATTTGACGAGTTGAGCGTAGAGCACTGGAAATCTTCCGCGAACTTCATCTTGTTTAGAGCGCCAAGCGGCAGAGGAGACGATCTCTGGAAGTCTCTTGTCAGCCGGTCCGTCTTGGTAAGAAACTGTTCTGGCTGGCCAAGGTTGGCAGATTGCCTGCGAGTCACCGTTGGTACCAGGGAAGAAAATGATAGATTTTTGAGGGCGTTATCTCAAGCCCTAGTTGAGCTAAGGAGTTAGGTTGTCCCAGCGAAGCAGAAGTGCGGTCGTAGATCGGGTTACGGCGGAGACCAAGATTAACGTCTCATGGAACCTGGATGGTTCAGGTGTGCACTCTGTCTCGACTGGACTTCCTTTCTTTGACCATATGCTTGCCCAGCTTTCCAAACATTCGCGAACCGATCTGAAGCTGGAGGTGACAGGCGATCTCTCTGTCGACGCTCATCATTCTGTCGAAGACACTGGAATTGTGCTTGGCGAAGCTTTGTCGATCGCATTGGGCGAGAAGTTGGGGATAAGGCGGTTCGCCTCACTCTCGCTTCCATTGGACGAGGCTCTCGTTTCAATCGCTCTGGACCTTTCGGGCAGACCATTTTTGGAGTTCAACGGAGATCTGGGTGACGGCAATCTCCTTGGAATTCCCGGATTTGACCCGCAGCTTACAGAGGAGTTCCTGAGAGCTTTTGTCACCGCGGGCCGAATGAGTACCCATGTGGACGTCATTAGGGGAAAAAACTCGCATCACATAGTAGAAGCGATTTTCAAGTGCTTTGCGAGATGTCTCAGAGATGCGATCAACGTTGATGGAGATTCTGTGCCCTCTACGAAAGGAACTCTTTAGATCACACGTTCGTGAATCGGCCGCCGACATGCCTCGGTGAAGCTTGCCAGTGCTGCGCCAACTGGCCGATCTGCGATCGATCTGGGCAAGTTGTGCATGCGATTTTGAAACAGGGCGGACTTTTCCGGATTCGGTCTTCGCATCGAGACGCTGAGGCCGTCTGGGAATGGTGGTTGGAATTTGTATCGTTTAGAGATCGGCTCGTGAGAGATCGAGCCGTCCGTTAGGAAGAACTAGTTGATAGCTGTAATTGACTACGGGATTGGAAACTTGGGTTCGGCGCATAAGGCGCTTTTGAAGATAGGTGCCGAAGCTGAGCTGGCCTCCGAGCCGCGAAGCCTCTCAGGTATATCCGGGATCGTTTTGCCGGGAGTGGGCTCATTTGGCGCGTGTGTAGGAGCGCTCAAGTCGACAGGGCTTGATGCGATGGTGATGGAGGCTGTTGACGCCGGAATTCCGCTCCTTGGAATCTGCGTAGGGATGCAGATGCTGTACGAGGGTTCAGAGGAGTCTCCCGAAGTAGCGGGACTGGGACTTCTCGAAGGCAGGGTTCTACGACTTGTGGATGCACCAAAGATCCCGCATATGTCGTGGAATCAGATCAGCTATGTAAAGAGCGGGTCGCATAGCTCACTTTTCAAGAATCTGCCTGAGCTTACATGGTTTTATTTCGTGCATTCATTCGCACCCGATATAACCAGCGACAGTGTGGCTACATGTGATTACGGCAAAGAATTTACCGCAGCAGCGGCAAAGGGAGTTATTTTCGGAACCCAATTCCATCCGGAGAAGTCTTCCGGGAAGGGGCTGGCACTGCTAGGAAATTTTGTGGAGTTGTGTGATCGAGGGGTCGCAAGGTAGATGGAGTTTATTCCTGCAATAGACCTCATCGAAGGGCAGAGCGTGAGGCTGATCCAGGGCGACTTTGATCGCCAGCTGCATTATGGAGATCCAATGGCGTCTGCAAAGGAGATCGAGTCCCAGGGGGCAAGATGGCTTCATCTCGTTGACCTAGATGCAGCGCGTTCAAAAAAGGGACCCAACCGGGCGGTGATCAAGGCGATCTGCCGGTCGGTTGGCCTGAAAGTAGAGGTAGGCGGAGGGATTCGCTCGCTCGCTGACGCTTCCGAGCTTTTCGAGGCCGGCGTCAGTCGGGTGATAATAGGGACTATGGCAGTTGAGGAGCCAGAGCTTGTGGATCAGGTAGCACAACGCTATCCTGGCAAGGTTGCGGTTGGGCTTGACTATCGAAGGAGCAATGGCCGCCGAGAGATTGCTTTGAACGGATGGGTTGAGGGCTCTGGCCAGGATCTTTTCGAGCTCCTGCCGTCTCTGGTCGAACGCGGGGCCAGCGCGATCATCTCAACAGACATCAGCAGGGATGGCACATTCGACGGCCCCGATATCGATACCCTAGAGCGGCTGCTCGAATATAGCTGGACCAGTCCCATAGAAGTAGTTGCTTCAGGTGGAGTATCCGGAATCGATGATCTTGTAAAGCTCAAGGGTCTGAACTGCAGGGGGGCGGAGCTTTTCGGGGTTATCGCTGGTCGCGCAATTCACGATGGCAGGTTGAACGTGGGAGAGGCAGTGGCAATTTGCAGAGCGTGAGAGTTATTCCGTGTCTTGACGTAGACAATGGTCGCGTCGTAAAGGGCGTGAATTTTGTCTCGCTTCGTGATGCTGGGGACCCTGTGGAGCTGGCTGAGTTTTACGATCAGTCCGGCGCCGACGAGCTGGTCTTTTTGGACATCACTGCATCCTCCGATGACAGAGCGATCATGGCTGAGGTGGTATCTGCTACAGCAGAGAAAGTGTTCATTCCCTTTACCGTCGGTGGTGGCATCCGGTCAAACGACGATGCCAGGCTGATGCTGCGTGCAGGTGCAGACAAGGTTTCGGTCAATTCGGCAGTTATAGCCAATCCAAACCTGATCACCGAGCTGGCCCGTGAATTTGGCTCTCAGTGCGTGGTGGTGGCGATCGATGCCAAACACTCTAGTGAACTGGGTTTTGAGGTATATTCTCACGGTGGAAGGATTGCGACGGGGATCAATGTGATTGAGTGGGCGAAGATCGTAGAGTCTCTTGGTGCCGGCGAGATCCTGCTTACATCGATGGATCGGGACGGAACCAGGGATGGTTTTGACATCTCTTTGACTAGGGCAGTTGTCGATTCCGTTTCAGTTCCCGTTATTGCAAGCGGAGGAGTGGGAACCATCTCACACTTTGTTGAGGGAGCAAAAGATGGCCATGCGGATGCGTTGCTTGCCGCTTCGGTCTTCCACTTTGGTGAGATCTCGGTCAAGGCGGTTAAAGATATGCTCTTGAGTTCCGGGGTATCAGTCCGGCCCTATGGTTCTTAGTCTTATAAGCTACTTTTGGAGTTAGGTATATTGAGATGATCTCCTCAAATGAACGTCTTCCGATTACAATGCTCACCGACAGGGTCTTGGTCGAGATTCCTTCCAACGACGGTGAGCGCCATTCCAGGGCTGGAATACTCATCCCTGCTACAGCACAGGTGGCAAAGCGCCTTGTCTGGGCAGAGGTAGTTGCCGTGGGGCCGAACGTCAGGGCAATTCAGCCTGGTAACAAGGTCTTGTTCTCTCCTGACGATCGCTATGAGGTCGAGGTTCAGGGCGAGGATTATCTGATCTTGCGCGAACGAGATATACACGCGGTCGCCTCGCCAAGTGTCGAGAATGAAACGGGGCTCTATCTATGATCGCTGAGAATGTGAACCAGAGAATATCCGCTTCTGAGTTGACATCGGTAGTCAAGTACTCTTCTGAGGGACTGGTGCCGGCAATAATTCAGGACAGGGCCTCCGGCTCGGTGCTGATGATGGCGTGGATGAACAAGGAGACGCTTGCCAAGACCATCGAGACCGGAAGAACATGGTTCTGGTCTCGATCCCGCAAGGAGCTCTGGGCTAAAGGCGAAACATCAGGAGATATACAGATCGTTCTTGACATCGCAGTCGACTGCGATGGAGACACCCTGCTCATAGAGGTGGACCAGAAGGGAAAAGGGGCGTGTCACACTGGCAATTTCAGCTGTTTCTACAGGGGAATCGCTGAAATGTTCGAGAGCAGTACATAGATGGGCTCCAGCAGCTTCGACGACTTTGCCAGTGCATATCGATCCGGCAAGGGTTTCCAGCTCATTCCTGTTTTCAGAGAGTATCTAGCTGACACAATTACTCCCGTATCGGCATTTCTTGCACTTGTCGGCTATGAGGGCCAGGGCTTTCTTCTGGAATCTGTGGAGAAGGGGGAGCGGTGGTCCCGATTTTCGTTTGTCGGAAGGAACATGCTTGCAGAGATATCGCTTTCCGCTGGAAAGCTTGCAGTGAGATCTGATCTGGACCTTCCCCTGTCGATCGATTCAAACGGGTTTCTTTCGACGCTCGAGTCGCTTCTTCAAAACATCTCCGCCGCTGAGTTGAACAGCATTTCACCGTTGCATGCGGGGTTTGTCGGTTATATGGGATACGACGTAATTCGAGAGATCGAGGAGTTGCCTCCCGCGCCACCTGCCGAGAACGAGCTGCCCGACGCAATCATGCGTATGATAGGCGACATAGCCGTGTTTGACCATTGGAAGCAGAAGATAATTCTGATATCGAATGTTTTGGTGGGCCCGGAAACCTCAGAAGAGGAGCTTCATGCAAAGTTTCTCGAGGGCTTTGCGCGGGTAGAGGATATGTCGGATGAACTTAGCGGCTCGCAAGCTGGTTCGCTGAACCTCACTATCGATCCCGACGCCGGACCTGCTGAAGCTTCATGCTCGCTCTCATCGCACGACTACGCCACCGCTGTCAAGGTAGCGCAAGAGTACATAGCTGCTGGTGACATCTTCCAGGTGGTGCTCTCAAAGAGGTTTTCATTCGACCTTGGGGCCCACCCGTTGGATTTCTATCGTGTACTTCGCCAGCTGAACCCGTCGCCATATATGTACCTGCTGAGATTTGGTTCAATCACAGTTGCCGGCTCTTCTCCAGAGCCCATGGTCAAGGTGGTGGGGGAGAGGGTAATTTCGCGACCGATTGCGGGAACGCGGCCCAGGGGAGGCTCCGATCTAGAGGATCAGGCGCTCGCTGCCGAACTTTTGGAGCATCCCAAGGAGGTTGCGGAACACATAATGCTCGTCGACCTGGCTAGGAACGATGTAGGCAGGGTGGCTCGGTTCAATACCGAAGCTATGGACGAGTTGATGGTTCTTGAGCGTTATTCACACGTCATGCACATGACGTCACAAGTGTCGGCAGAAAAAAGACCGGACTGTAGCGCGATAGACGTTTTGCGTGCGACGCTACCCGCTGGAACAGTCTCCGGTGCGCCAAAGGTCAGGGCAATGGAGATAATCAGCGAACTCGAGCCGGTGAAGCGTGGGCCTTACGCCGGCCTCGTGGGCTACGTGGATTTCTCGGGCAATCTCGATGCAGCAATTGCGATCAGGACTTTATTTTGTGACAGTGAGGGAAGGTCGTTTATTCAGGCCGGAGCTGGAATAGTTGCAGACTCGGATCCCACCCTTGAGGACCTCGAGTGCTCCAACAAAGCCCGCGCTTTGTTGATCGCCGTCTCGGCGGCACGTAATTTTGGAGCATAGGGCGGAGGCAACGCTGATATGACGCCGTTGCTTTGATGCCGGTGGCTGCGTGTAAAACTAGTCTGCATACAGTGAAGGTGATTATATGGATTCTGCTATATGGCTTAGAGACGCTGAGGTAGTGGTTTGTGCCGGTGACCAAGCGGCATGGTACTTGAATGGGCAGCTTTCAGTTAATGTCGATTCCTTGGAGATTGGTAATGCCAAAAGGGCATTGCTGCTCGAACCCGACGGCTCATTGGTTGCGCCCGTTGGGGTGAAAAGAAGGGG
>JAJZIP010000018.1 GCA_021810525.1 Actinomycetes bacterium
TGTCCTTTCAGCCAGGCCATCTACCATACTTGCAGAAATTAAGATAGATCTTCCTCGACCTAGATCACACCTTGAGACTAAACAGATGCACAGATTTGTAGAGCTCCAGGCCGAAGTACTCGAACGGGTAGAAGAAGCTGGGCGGGAATCAGTGGGTCTGCCTGATGACCTCTGAAAAAGGAATAAATCCAGAATCACCCACAGTAGGCCAAATAATATTTGAGTTGTGGCGAAAGCTTGGGATGACAACAATATTTTCCAACCCCGGCTCAACCGAGGTCCCCCTCCTGCGCCACATGCCAGGTGATTTCGATTTTGTGCTCGGGCTTCACGAAGCTTCAGTTGTCGGCATGGCAACTGGATACGCATTGGCAACCCAAATTCCCGCGCTTGCGCTACTTCACACTACTGCAGGGCTGGGAAACGCAGTCGGAGCAATTGCAACTGCCCGAGTGAACAAAGCCCCGCTAGTGATTACCATTGGCCAGCAAGATCGGCGACATTTGATCAATAACCCCTTTTTAGCTGGTGAGCTAAAAGACCTGGCCGGTAAATATCCTCTCAGTGTTTACGAACCCATACTTGCAAGAGATGTACCCACTCTGATGGCTAGAGCATGGCAGCAAGCAAGATCCCGAAATGGTCCCGCTTTGGTAATAGTTCCCATGGACGACTGGGATTATTTATCAGATGATCCCATATTGGCCACGCCACTTGAAATAGAACCAGCTCGTATCCAGACGGAGCAGGGGGTGGAAAAACTGATCCAGATGATCTCCAACTCGAGCACACCTGCTCTGGTGGTAGGCGCTGACGCCGACGATCCTGATAGTTGGAGGTCTCTCACTGAATTGGCTGATAAGCTAAACTCTCCGGTATTTCAGGAAGCCTTCGGGGCACGGGCTGGATTTCCTCAGGATCATCCGCTATTTGCCGGACACCTGCCCAGCGGTAGAGCCAAACTGCGGGAGGTTCTCTCAGACTACGATTTGATATTGGCAGTTGGTGCTCCCGCGTTCCGCCAATACCCATTCGAGGATGGCCCATTCGTGCAAAGGGGGACAAAAATAGCCGTTGTTGGAGATGACATTTCCGTACTGCAGTCAAGCACCGCTGACTTGGCAGTACTGGGAGCAATATCTGACATCTGCTCCCAGGTTGCACGAATAATCGAGACAAGATTCGGCCTACCCCCCCAAGATCTAAAAAGCAGCAAAACCGGAGATTCATCAAAGACTTCGGGCGGCAAATGTGTACGATAGTCTGGCGTCTAGAGTTCCGCCTGAGACGATTATTGTTGAAGAGTCTCCGTCTAGCAAACCTGAGCTGCACAGGCGTATAAAAGTTCGCCGATCGATGAGATTTCTAAGCGCAGCAATGGGAGGTCTTGGCTTTGCGATGCCAGCAGCAGTTGGGCTCAGGATGGGTTGTGATCGTCCGGTCATAGCGATTGTTGGGGATGGCTCATCTCAATACTCAATCCAAAGCATTTGGAGCGCAGTAGAGTACCAGGTTGGGGTGTTATTCATAATCATGAATAACGGGTCGTACTCAATTATGGACCGATTGGCAGAGATGCAAAGCTACAGTAGGAAAGTCTGGCCACCACTCGGTCACATCGACATTTCAAAATTGGCCCAAGGATATGGCCGCGATAGTCTCAGAATCGAAAATCAATCCCAGCTAGACGACGCCTTTACCAGTCTGATCCCCAAGCTATCTAGCCTTTCATCGCCAGTTCTGCTTGACGTTCAGGTAGAGAGCGATCCCACTTTCGAGCCATAGACGATCGCTTAGATATTACTCCCAATACTGAGCTTAGTATCGTTGTAAATTGAAGCAATCATACCGTAATGCGGATATTTAGTACCTGCGTTGACAGCTGCAGCAAATACGCTCACAGGCCAACATAATCGGGATTTCCGTCCAAATTTAGAGTCTATTTACAATGAGCTGACGTATTTCGACTCTTACAGAAGTATCTCTCCCGTCCAACTAGGGAAACCACGACAGAGTCAATCGTTGCAGGATGCGAGATGTTAAACTCACAAGATACCTACCCCAGCACCAATGAGCGACCTCCGCATACGTATTGATTAATACAAAATCAACCGATAACCCACCTCCCTGAATTGTCAGACCAAGCGAGCTAGCGATACTTCCCTAATCTCTTGATGCGAAATCCATCCGGTTCTTGCCTCCTACTGCAGCACAGCGAAAAACTTCGACTAAACAGCCAACCGGACATCTCAAAAACCGCCATAGGCTATGGATTTCATAGGAATTCGACTAGAAGATTTATTTGATGGTCGCCCTTCGCTCGTTAATTGCACGCGCTCGCAACTCCTTGATGCGGGCAATGTCATGCACAGGTTCGCGGAATCCCGCCAATACCAGCTATACACTGGGTCCATGCCGTCTCACGATGGGAGCCTCCACCAAGCTAACCACTATATTTACAAAAAGTGCAAGTAGACCTGCCACTACAAGCAGTCCATAGACTTCAGGTGAGTCAAAATTTTGTTGAGCAGAAACGAGAAGAGAACCCAGACCTGAAATATTGGTTATAAATTCCGCCAATATAGTTACGATCAACGCTAATGGTGCAGCTACCCTAACTCCCAGAAGCACCGACGGCAGAACCGACCCGACTATCACACTTTGTTTACGAAATCCCCTTAGACCTACATTTGTAATCACATTTGACAAAACAACACTAACTCGCCGGATCTCCGCCCTTGTATTTAAAAGTATCGGCCAAATACAACTAAATACCACAATTACCAAGGCCATCTTGGAGTTTGTTCCCAAAATTATTGCTGCAGCAGGCACCACTGCTGCAGCAGGAAGGTTGCGCAGAAAATCCAAAACTGGATTAAAAGCACTATCACCCCATTTAACACTCCCAATCGCAATTCCAAGCACAGCACCGATTAGCGTTGCAACAATAATCGCCTCAATAAATGTCTCACTTGTAGCGACCAAGGATGGCCAAAGCGTACCACTTCGCTCGATCTTGACAACAGCATCCCACCACAGACTTGGACGAGGAAAAAATACTGAATGTGTACTACCAAACAGTTGCCAGATTGCAAGCAGAATAACCAGGGGGACAAGCCCTCTCAGTGGTGCCACACCTTTCCCATCATCACGCCTGCTGATTGTCATCCGAGCTACTTTTCTCATTACAGACTGCTCCATTAGTTCTTCTCAGCTGATTTTTCGGCCGACAGTATCCGACGAGCCGAAAAAATAAATAACCCATTTAAGAGGTATCCAATGACGCCAGTCACAAGGATATAAACAAACATTTGAGCTGGATGAAGAGCTTGCTCAGCATTTATCAGTGCGTAACCAATCCCATTTGGCGTGCCAACGATCTCCGTTACTATCGCCAATACTAAGGACAGGCCGAGACCTAATCGAAGCCCTACCAAAATAAGGGGAAGAGCCGAGGGTAAAATCAGTTTCCAGACCCTTTCAACTCGAGACATTCTGATAATTCTTCCAATATCTAAAAGCTCAGAACGAGTTTGACGAACTCCAGAGACCGTATTTACTAAAATTGGCCATAGCGCTGCATATGTGGCGATTACAATCTCAAGTCTCAAGGTAAATCCAAAAATAATTACCCCAACCGGAACGAGTGCAATTATCGGCAATGAGCGCAAAACATCCACGCTGGCCATAACCCCCTTCCAGACTGGCAACGATAGACCGATCAAAAGACCAAATAAAACTCCCAATATTGTCGCAATAATCCAAGCCACTAAAGTGACAATGACCGTGTGTGATAGATTGCCGTAAAACCGACCCGAGTTTGCAAGCCTCAGAAATGCTTGCGCAACCGCGACTGGGCTAGGAAAATAACGAAAACGAATAATCCCAGTGACAATTGAAAGTTGCCACAAAATAAGGAGGATTATTGGGGCAAACCAGCCAATAAACCTAGACTTCGTCTTGGTTTGTGCCATGAACTCGTCTCATTTCACCATGGACTTCTCTGCGGAGGCGGAGAAACTCATTTGATTCCTTAGTATTTATCTGATTTCGCTCATCAGATAAAGGTATATCAAGCTGGTACTTTATCGTCGCGGGACTTCCAGCCAATAGCACTAACCTGTCACCCAAATATACGGCCTCATCGATATCGTGAGTGATAAAAACGCAGGTAGTTTGGTAATGAGCGCGAACTCGCAACAACTCATCTTGCAATGATTCCCTCGTCATAGCGTCAAGTGATCCAAACGGCTCATCGAACAATAGCACCTGCGGATTCATTGCTAAAGCTCTTGCTATTTGAACTCTCTGCTGCATGCCTCCCGACAGTTCCCAAGGGTAGGAATCCTTAAATTTACTAAGCCCCACTACTTCTAAGGCCTCAGTCACTCTTTGGTCACATTCATCCCTCGGCAGTTTGCCCTCCACACCAAGTGAGACATTTCTACCCACTGTCCGCCACCTGAGCAAGGAATTTACATAGTCTTGAAAAACCAGTGCTACACCTTCGGCTGGACCAGACAGTTGGCTACCACGAAACTTAATACTTCCGGAATATGGTATCAAACCGGCCATTGCACGTAGTAAAGTCGTCTTTCCAGTTCCCGATGGACCAACTACCGATAAAAACTCGTTATTGGCAACAGTGAACGAAAGTGAACTCAGGATCGTTCGATCCACCCCGCCAGTTTGCAAACTAACAGTGAGATCTTCAACTTCAAATACAGAATCACCCTGACCCAATAAACTGCCATTTACCGGGTCATTGCGACTTCTTTCCCCCATAAAATTAACCAAACTACCCGTTGACCATCAAAGAACTAATGGACGGTGGATTGGCTATTATACCGAGTTTTTGCATTACAGTCGCCCATCTGGCCAAATCATTAGGTCTTAGAGAGGTATTATAAATCGGCAAAGCGAAGTTCTTAATCACTGCCTCAGGTAAACCTGTGTACTTGACCAATACTGCTCTTGCAGCAGTATTGTTTTGAGCTATGTAAGTTTGAGCCTGATCCAGACTGGTTACCCATTCTTTAATAGCCTGAGGATGTTGCTTTGCCCAGCTACTACTACCAATCCAAAATATACTTGCCAGCTTTGATCCAACTGCGTCGTATGGATTCAATAAAGGGATGTTACCAGCCTTCTTAAGTGCAGTAATAAACGGCGGAACAGTAATCACCGCTGGCACATTTCCCGCTTTAAGGTTATCAGCCATGGTGGGCGCAGCCATAGTGACAAGCTTGATCCCTTTCGGGTTAAGTTTGTGAATTAACAAATCATATTCGAGGGCATACGTAAGAGTTCCATTTAACGTCAGGGTGCCAATAGACTTACCTTCCAGATCAGCTAGAGAATGAATTCCACTTGTTGGGCTTACCATCACCTCCCCGGTTGGATTGGTTGGAGTACCGATGGAAGATCCTGACACTTCAACAACTGGAAGTCCTGATTTTGCTGCGCTCAACAGTTCGGTAGGAGTACTCAACACGATGTTAAATGTGTTGCCAAGAGCACCAGGCAAAGTGGAAAGATTTTGAATCTTCGTAAATTTCACATCAAGGTGATTCTTAGCAAAGATACCTTTGTCCTGGGCTACCCAAGCTGGCAAGGCTGTAGCATTCGGATCAAACGCAACATTCACCACAGTAGTAGCAGTGCTAGACGAACCACTCGTAGAAGTCGGCTTAGAGCTACTTGTGGTCGAAGATGCCGATCCACAAGCCGCCAGCACAATCGAACTGATGGAAATGATAGATGCTATCGCCAAATGATTGGCTTTAAATCTCGACATAAAACTCACTCCCTAATAAATGGGGGAACATCTATCTCGGTGTTACAAAAATATCCTCGAGGAAATCGCTTGCCCGTACCTGTTGCTAGCAGACTTCGAAACTTTCCCCCAAGGATTTCTGTCTAGCCGAGACAATATCTCCTCTATGCGAGACACTATCATAGCTCCTGTTTACTGTCAAACAGCTAGCCAATTAACCACGGCGGATCCCCAAATCAACTCAGCGCGTGATAAGTGAACTTCAGATACGACCTATTGTCGAGTAGCTTCATACGGGATTGATATCGAAGAATGTACAATTAGGTCCGACCAGTCGGCAATATCGAGTCCAAAGAAATCCAAATTGATCCAAATTAATCGACATCATATCAGCTTTGGATTGGCTAATTACCAATGTCGATGTTCCTTTCAAAAACTTCACCTCTGTCCAAGCCTGGGCTTGGAGCTTCAGACAGTTTGTGAGTCAACTCAATACTCAAGTAAATGCCGCTTCCCGGCATACGACCACATTTTGACACCGGAAGATAAATTCAGTGTTAACAAGTTAACTTTGAAGTCTGCTTAGCCTTTGACGCATCCATAGCGGCCTGGACAATCTCCGGGTAACTGCCGCAGCGGCAAATATTTCCCTCCAGGTGATTGTAGATCTCCTGCTCCGTCGGAATCGGGTTCTCGCTAAGGAGTTCGCTTACCATCATGACAAAGCCAGGTATACAGTAACCACACTGGGCCGCGCCATTCTTTATGAATTGGCTAACCACAGGATCGTCATCTGCAAGACCTTCGCTTGTCAGAATTGAGGAGCCATTACACCTACTCGTCAACACTAAACAAGAGCTAACACTTTTCCCATCTACTAGAACGGTACATGACCCGCATGCTCCAACCCCGCAGCCTTCACGGACACTGCTAAATCCAATGTGCCTGAGAGTGTCGAGCAGAAGCTCGCTGTCGGAAACTTCAATTCCGACGTCTCGACCATTGATCTGAAAAACCATATTCATCTTCTCAGTCCCCTTCTCCAGCCATCGCCATTAGCAGTCGTTCTGGCGTAAGTGGCAATCTAGTAAAACGAATTCCGATGGCATCCCGGACCGCATTAGCTATTGACGGAGCTATTGGAATAATTGCGGTCTCTCCAACCCCCTTGGCCCCAAAAGGTCCGGTTTGATGCGGATTCTCTATAATTATTGGAGTCAGCCGGTCAGGAAGGTCCTTTACGGATGGCAATTGATAGTCAAGCAACGTCCCGTTTATCATCTGGCCATGATCCATCACAATCTCATCAAACAGCGCATGACCTAATCCCATTATGGCCCCGCCTTCAAGCTGCTGCTTTACCAGTGCAGGGTTAATTGCCCGGCCAACATCACCCGCAACTGCTAGGTGTGCTATATGGATTCTGCCCGTCCTGGTGTCAACGCCAAGTTCCACTGCAGCCGCTCCAGCAAACCAATGTTCGGTGACCTTGACCGATTGACCAGTCTCTTTGTCATAGGGGATCCATTCAGTGGTGAAATTTGATTCCGTCGTCAAGGTTGTGCCAATAGCGCCAAAATGCAGCTGCATGATTTCATCAATCGAGAGATATTTCTGGCTTGAACTGGCAACCACACCACCATTAGTCAGTTTGCAATCAGTTTCGGAAACACCCAAAAGCTGAGCGGCGATAGAAATGAGCTTCTCCCTCATGCGTTCGGCCACTTTCTTTACAGCGTTGCCAGTGTGATAAGTGGATCGGCTACCAGCAGTTATGGTGTCATAGGGGGTGATGTCCGTATCTGGGTTTACGACCCGAACCTGATCTGGTCCGAGACAAAGAATCTCTGCGACAATTTGGGCCATAATGGTGTCGCTGCCTTGACCCATGTCAACGGTAGATATTAACAGGGTGGCACTGGCATCCTGATTAAGCTGCAGTACCGCGTTTGAAATCGTAGGAGTCAGAACTGCCTTTATACCAACGGCCACGCCGCGTCCCCACCTCCATGGTCCACGGGCTCGCTCAAGGGGCGTATTCCAACCAATTGCGCTTGTAACGGCGTCCATGCATCCAACAAAATCTGCGCTGTGCATGACCGTGCCCATCGGCGCAACATCGCCTTCCCGTAGCAAATTCTTCCTGCGAAACTGGGCAGGATCCTCGCCAAACTCTCTTGCAAGTTCATCTACAAGGGACTCGTGCGACCAAGTAACCTGCGGCACTCCAAATCCTCGAAACGGTCCAGCAGATGTCTTATTGGTATAAATACAACGGGAGCGAACGCGAGCATTTGCAACCTTATATGGTCCACAGGCAACCATTCCCGATTTCGAGGCAATCCTCGGACCGATATCGGCATATGCGCCAGTGTCGTAACGGACATCCGCCTCAGCTGACACAATCATCCCAATAGAATCAGCCGACATTTGAGAGCTGACCGCTACACCATGTCGAGTCGTCAATACAAAAGTCTCTTCCCTGGTAATCTCCAACTTTACGGCCAGTTTGTAGGTCCAGGAAATTGCTGCAACTAGCGGCTCCAACCGGTCATACATTTTCGATCCGAAGCCGCCACCCAAAGGCTGAGTCCTCACTCTGACTTGATTCAATCTGATGTCCAGCATCGATGCAAGCGCTTGTCGTACATACGAGGGAGTCTGAGTGGTAGTAACCACTTCCAAACGATTCCCCTCCACCCATGCTGTGGTGCTAAACAATTCTATGGCCACATGCGACGTGGGTGGACACCAGAACTCACCAGATACGGTTTTATCAGAGTTAGCTTTCGCCTTTTCCACGTCACCGGAGGTCAGGTTATACTCATAATTCACGTTTGTCTCACCACGCCCCTGGAGGTGCTTGAGATCACTAAATACTGACGATGGCCTAAGATGCTCGTGGACATAGTCACTTCCACTTATTGCATCGTCGACATCCAGAACTGCTGGAAGCTCACCATATTCGACATAAACCTCATCCGCAGCAGCTCGAGCTGTAATCAAATCTGTTGCGACTACAACCGCTATCGGCTCACCTACATAGCGAACCTTATCAATTGCAATTGGGGGCTGGTCCGCAAACGCAGGTCCGGTATAAATTAGCTCACCATAGATACCAAACAGGTCAGCGCCTGTTACCACTCTCACGACCCCTGGCATCTCTAAAGCACTACTAATGTCAATATTTAGAATTCTTGCATGAGGTTGACTTGCGCGATGAACGCCGAGGTAAAGACACCTTGGAACTGGCAGGTCAGCTGTATAACGAAACGTTCCCCTTACCTTGGCTTCAAGATCTGAACGCTGCCAACTCTGGCCCACTGCTGCTGCGTCATTCTCAATTTCCAAGTTTGTCAAATCACCGCCCATTGGGTACCTCCTTCCAAGCGCTTCTAATCGCTTCCTCAACTGCGACACGACCTAATCTCAACTTGTACTTCACGCTTCCTCGCACATCAGCAATGGGATCCATCAACTCCATCGCTTTAGATAGTGACGCTTCCAGCGTCTGATCCAAATTGAGATTTCTAATATCGACCGTTGCCATCACCGGAGTGGCTGCCAGCGCACCCAAAGCCAATCGCAAAGTATGAACACCGTTGTCATTTTCCATCAATCCCACAGCAGCAGAGGCACTTGGCCAATCGTTTGCACTCAAACTAGAAAGCTTTACAAAACTGGAACCGACAATATGAATAGATCTTGGAATCTCAACCGCAGTGACAATCTCCCCTGCTGAAATATCAGTAACTTGAAAGTCAACAAAGAATTCCTCTAAGGGAACTTTGCGAATACTATTTCTCGAGGTAAGTTCCACGCTGGCTCCAAGTACAAGCAAAGCCACGGGAGGATCCAGTCGATAATCACCATGAGCAATATTTCCGCCTACAGTCGCTGTATTGCGGACTCTGGGGTTCGCAACTTTGGCATACGCAGATGATGCAAGCGAGAATAGCTCCCTAATCTCCTCACTCCGCTCCATCCTGCGCAAGGTTACCATCGGACCTACCCGCAAAAAGTCATCTGTAAAACTTATCTCGGCGAGTCCGGGAATCCCAGATATATCGATAAAGGAGCTTCCAACAAGAATCCCCTGTTTTAGAAGAATCTGAAGAGCAGTCCCACCACCATAAACTAAAGCCTCTTCGTGTTCCTCTAAGAGACTGCAAGCCTCTTGGAGGCTCTGAGGTCGAAATACATTAGGTCTCATTTTTTTCTCCTGAAACGATTAACCAGTCGCCAGACCCGCACCAAGAAACCTACCGAATCGGTATTTCCATTTACTGCAAACTGATCGACCTTTAATCTTTGCGCTTCATCAGGCAAAGGTGACGGCGATAATACGGCTGAAAGCTCTCCGACAGATATTTGCGCTTGCGACTCGTTACAAGCGCGCACTACGGCTGAAACAAAATCCCTCTCAACTTCGCTGGTACGTCTTCTAATGATGGATTCTCCTAGTCGTCCAAGCTTCCCCCATAGTGCAATTTCCATCTGATAGTCGACATCACACCCAGTATCACGTGGTTTCAAATCCAGACTGATAGTAACTTTGATAGAACTACCCAGGCGACGATCCTCACCTGACAAAACCGCCTTTATTCGGTTAGGCCGGTCAAGCTCAACGATTTCGGCCGCGAATCGGGCACTGAATTTGACGTGTGCTACCTCATTTGTCAGGCCACCCTGATAATGGAGGTCATCAATTCGTTCAAGGTCAGTACAACCTGGAATGCATTGCCTCATCACCTTTGGATCAAGAAAAATATCAAAAACGTGACTAGGATCGCTTTCAATGCTAAAGTCTGAAGAAATCTGCAATTATTGACCGCCTGACAAGACCTTATGTTCTGTGCAATAGACACTAGTCTGTACGACACCCCATGTCAACCATTTTGGTCTAAGCGATCGGAGTTGCAGAAGTCTGGTTATTACAGATTGACGAGTTAAAACTAAGATAAAGATTGGATCGAACCTTATGAGCACTAAAACTGATCTTGGCCATGATGTGTATAAACGATTTGCAAATTTTGGCGTTGCGAGCATCTACGAAGCATCAAATAAAAATGGTTTGATTGACTTAGATCTTAAACAAATAATTCCCACTAGTCGGATCGCCGGACCAGCACGAACTTTGCTACTCAGCTCCGGTGGCAACCGCTCTGTGCATGAAGTTATGAAATATATCCTTCCCGGCGAAATACTGGCTATTTCCATGGAATCTCCAGTGCCGCTGGCTCTTATCGGCGAGCTCCTCGCGCTCCAAGCGCAAAAGGCCCAGGTAGCTGGAATTCTCATCAATGGAGCGGTCAGAGACACAGACGCTATTCGCGAGCTGGGATTACCGATCTGGTCTCGGTGGATTAGCGCACGGGCGGCTGCAAAAGATGAAATCGGCCAGATGAATGTGCCGATAACTCTTGGAGGCGTGAAAATCATGCCAGGCGACACCATCATACTTGATGGGGATGGTGGAGTGGTAATACCCAAGAACCGCGTGGACATGGTTTTGGCAACTGCAGAACAAAACTATTTGAAGGAAATGGGCACTAAAAAATCAATCATTAAGGGCGAATATACCTACGATCTTTATGGATTCAGTAAATCCGGCCATAGTCTAAAAGATTCAATTACAACAAAGTTATCGGACTAACCAACGGCAATCACAATTTTTAGAATCTGAAGAGCTCTGACAAGTAATTAAATCACCTTTATGCAAAAACTTAACTCAATTATGCCATCAGCCCTGATGCTACTTTTATTGAAATAAAATCACCTATACGAGAGGCAGCTAAAGCATGGAACCACTGTTAAGCCTAAGAACATTTATAGATAAAGCTATAGCAAAAGATGAAATAACGCATATCAATGGAGCTGACTGGGACCTTGAAATCGGAGCAATTGCAGAAATAAACTATAAAAAACCTATGTCCAATGCACTTCTTTTCGATAATATAGTTGATTACTTACCTGGGTATAGAATTCTTACCGGAAGTATTACCACGCCGGGCAGGCTGGGCAGAACCTTGAACCTGGGAGAGGACTTAAACAACCTTGAACTCGTAGCAGCTTTACACTCAAAGCCTTCAAAGTGGGCGGCGGATTCTAAATCATTTAGTCACACAATCATAGATTCTGCACCGTTTTTTGAAAATCATATCGAAGACAAAGATATTAATTTATTGAAATTCCCAGTCCCCAGATGGCATGAAGATGACGGCGGACGATACATCGGCACCGGATGTTTTGTTGTAACAAGCGACCCAGAAACCGGGAAATACAATGGTGGCTGCTACAGAATGGAAGTCCAAGATGACGGAAAATCTGTGACCTTGGCAGCAGTCCCAGGCAAACATGGGGCCCAACACATTGATAGATGGTTCAAGAAGGCAGGTAGAGCACCAGTTGCAGTGTCATTTGGTCACGATCCCCTTCTTTTAGTAGTGGGCGGGACTGAAGTTCCGTCAGGGATTTTCGAACTCGATTACGCTGGAGCAATTCTTGGCAAACATGTGCCAGTGGTATTGGGACCAGTTACAGGCCTTCCTATTCCTGCTGGCGCCGAAATCGTAATTGAAGGTTGGCTTACCCCTGATAACACCAGAAATGAAGGTCCATTCGGAGAATGGACTGGATACTATTCCGGAGACGGGCGACCAGCCTTAGCCATAGATATTCAGGCACTCTATCATCGCGACGATCCAATCTTGTTAGGTGCTCCGCCGAATAAACCTCCACACGACTATTCATACATGCGAACCATGTTGAAGTCCGCGATGATCCAGGATGAACTGGCTGCTATGGGGGTAGCTGGTGTTCGTTCTGCCTGGGCACATGAGTCCGGGGGCGGCAGGCTATTTATTGCAGTATCTCTGGAACAACGCTTTGCTGGGCACTCCCGTCAAGTGGGTTTTCTGACGGCACAATGCCCAGCTGCAGCCTATATGAACCGCTTCGTGGTTGTTGTAGATGACGACATTGACCCAAGTGACTTAGGCCAGGTAATTTGGGCAATGTCGACTCGTTGCGATCCAGCAACCGACATTGAAATTTTACATAAAACATGGGGAAGTAAACTTGACCCAATGTTGGTTCCCGGATTACCCTCGTATAACAATCGGGCAATCGTAGATGCTTGCCGCCCTTTCGAACGTTTGACGACGTTTCCAAAAGTGGCGGAATCAAACCCCGAATACTTGAGAACGGTGGAAGCCAAATGGTCACATATCTTGAACCCAATTTAATCAAATAACCGCAAAGTTACTTATTGCAAGAAGGAGCAGTGACTTTAGACTTGGCTACCAATGTACCGGCCGTATCTGCCGCAATTAAAATAATCGAAAGGCTAGCACAAGGGTGGCCGGAATTGGTTGCCCCTGGAACTCTAGTAAATGAATTAAAATTAAATCGCAGTACTTGCTACAACATTTTAGCGGTATTGGAACAAGCTGGGTGGGTCACGAGTCGTGACAACTCGCCAGGATGGACTCTCGGTCCCAAGCTTTTAGTGCTTACCGGTATCACAGATAATGTGAGAAACGAGATAGCACAGCAAGAGATCGAGGCTACAAGTGCAGAACTTGGTTTTGTGGTGTTTATTGTTGAACGAGAACGCGGTGGTGGATATCGCGTCGTGGCCGCCGCAGAAAAAACCACGGGAGTACGAGTTACCGTAAGTGTAGGTGATGGATTTCCGTTTGCCGCTCCCGCTATAATGCAGGCTTTTCTGGCATGGACTGAGCCAACTGAGGTCGAACGATTGGTAGGAGACTATGGACTAACCCAGTTCACTGAAAAGTCCATCACCACACTGGAGGAGCTGAATGCAGCTCTATCCAGGGTACGCGATAAAGGATACTCTGAAAGTATTCAGCAATTCAATACGGCACAAGGTGGGGTAGCGGCACCAATCTTTGACTCAAATGGAAGAGTTACCCAGGTAGTTTGTTCGCTTGCATTTTCAAGCCAGCTAAATTCAGCAAATGTGGACTCAGCAGGTCAAGCCGTTCGACGCTGTGCACAGGTTATAACTAGAAGAAGCGGAGGCACTCCTCCTATTGGCTACGGCTCACTACCAGTAGCCAATAGACATATCGGACAACTTTGAACGTAAAAGCTAGGCATCTCGGAGCGGAAGTAGCTACTTTGGCACTAGATACGGATCCTGGTAACATTTCTTTTGTCCCAGGCGAACTTGAAAACGAACGATGCAGTTTAGTTACCATTCGCAAATGCAATAGTATGGCCACCACTACCGAAATTTGACCCCTAGCAATCGGGTCCATGATGATTTATCTTATAAATTTTCAAAAAAAGAGATAACGAAATTTTTGCAATGTCTACGGACTAACTCGCCCAGTAACCAATCATACGATCTGATATCTCAGCTGATGGGATCCACAGGCTGCATTCCACCTGTGGATCCCATTTAGTAAAACTCGAGCTGACCCTATCTGATAGCGGATGCCGAACCTTGCATCAATGGTCGGACCACTTTATTTACTATCAAGTGTAAAACAATCAACAAAACAGGCCCAGTTAAAAACGGGTTGATGATAATCTCACGAGCTAAAAGTGGATAATGAGCAATTGTCGTTGGCGCTACAAATAGACCACCAAGAGCGAGCATAATAGGAACTCCAAGTACCAGATAGTTCAACTGGTCCCATTTCACTCGAGTGAGTGTGTCAATACCTGACATCGCAATTACGCCAAACAGGACCACTGCGGCAGCTGCAATTACGTTACTGGGAATGCTGACAAAGATCTCATCGAACTTCAGGATGAATCCACCAATAATTAATAGAACCCCGGTAGTAGCTGTTATATAGCGGCTTCCAACCTTGCTGGTACGCACAATTCCCAGGTTGTCAGGATATGCGACCAGGGTAAAGGTGCCCAATATTGATGCAACTATTGCAGCAATTGACTGGCCAAAAATACCCCAGGCCATTCGCTGCCCAGAGAGAGTCTCATCGCTCCACTCTGCTGCCACATTGTATAACGAAAGGGTCCAAGCAATGCTCGAAAGAATCAATATGAAGAAAAGCAGAACCAATACCCAGTTGACCGAAAATCCAAATGGAAATAATTTTGGCGCGACGATCCAGGAAGCCTGACTAACTCTGGTGAAATGAATAGGTGTGAATATCGAATAGGCCACCGAACCAACAACTATCCCGCTGAACATAGCTGCAGACCGCAAGAACCCTTTGCCGAAGAGCAAGATCGCAAAAGTCACAATTATCGCGACTCCACCACCAATCCAGTTGGCAGCCCCAAAACCTGGTTGCACTGGGGTACCAATCCAGTTCACAACGGTAGTACTGGTGAGCGCTACCATCAGCATCAGATTAACCCCGCCATAGAGCATCGGCTCTCTAAAAATTCGTCCGACAAACCCTATGAATGAAATACCTCTAATTGGAAGCGACAGTACTGCCCAAATCAAGGTAGCGACAAAAAGGGAACCAAAAGCTGCCTTGAGACCGTTGATCTCGCCACTAATAATGAGTCCCGCCAACACCGCAGCCCAGGGTCCCAGTACGATTGGCAACTTTAGGCCGAGCATAGCTTGTAAAAGCGTTCCCAAGCCAGACACCACAAATGTGGCCCCATAAAGCTCTGCAATTTTCTCGGTTGGTAGATGCAAGGTAGCACCAAGAATCGCCGGAAACAAAAACATTCCCGTCATTGCAAATATATTTTGCACCGACATCAAAGAATGCTGGGTTAGCGAAACCCTTCCGTCAAACGGAACGTCAAGAACACTCTTAGAAACAGCGCTACTGCTTAAATTTATCGATCCCGGCGAATCAGAACCCTCGTCGGCACTACCACTAACTTCATCCATTTTCCCCTCCATCACTCAATTGCAAGGTATAGCCTCAACCTGCAATGAACTAAAACCGAATATCTCCTCTAGATATGGCATGAGCCATAGAAACAACAACCTCATAGCCAGTCGCAAAGTTGCTTTGATAAAGTCAGAAAGAATTAGCTTTAATCACACGTCTCACTGGCTACTTCTCAAGCCCGAATGGCAGAACTCCACCGGCTACATCGACTGAAAATCAATTAGCAAGCCCGGTCCAGGATGTCCTCCATTTCCCACATCACGCCGAATTGAGTGGTCACTGTGAAAGCTCCCCCTGTCCAACGCCTGTATAAATTGTGATCCACACCCAAGACGTCAAGTACTTTCCCCGCAACAAAATCAACCAGTTGCTGCACACTTTCCGATCCGGCATAAAAGGCTGGACTGGCTGGGAAAATAATCGCGCCTTCACCTGACAGAGCTGCAAGCTGATTTAAAGTTGCCTGACGTAATGGTGTTTCCCATACCACTATTGCAAGTGGACGAGGTTCCTTGAGGGTTACCTCCCCTGCTCGCTGTAAAAGATCTTTACTGATCCCCAGGTATATACCTGCAACTGAGGCGGTACTAGCGGGCACGATGATCGCTCCTTTTGTGCGATACGATCCGCTGGAGGGTCCGGCAGCAAAGTTATCAATGCGCCAGTTGACGACGTTATCCAGATCCCTGACAATCCAGTTTTTTAGCTCAGCACGCCAATTAGTTTGATGAAACCGTATTCCAGCCTCATCAAGTAACGTCAGTCGGGCTGACCTGCTAACTATCAAGTCGACATCTTCACCAGCGTCAAGGAGGCCGCGTAATACTGCGGCAGCATATGGAGTCCCGCTGGCACCAGAAATTCCCACTACCCATGGAATCCGCTGAGTGACCATCAGAAACCACTCCCTATCAGCCCAATCATCCCAAATCCCTCACCGCCACTAGTTCACCCTTGCCAACAGGAACTACCGCAGTTGAAAAAACTCCTGAAGACTGAATTTGCTCATAAAGGGTGGCGAGCTCTTCAGGATGAGAAGTCATATTGTCGGCAATCAAAACTCCACCACGTCTTAGCACACGCTCCGGATGGGGCCACCACCCGGCGTAGTCGGAACGCTCAGCATCCAAAAATAGAGCGTCGATGGACATATCCGGTAAATCACTCAATAAGGATCCTGCTTCGCAGCACCGCAACTCGACCACGTCAGATATTCCTGCAGCATCTAGGTTTGATTGCGCAAGGTTGATCAATTCCCTATCAAAATCAACGCTAACCAGCTTCCCCTGGTTATCCCGCACTGCATCAGCTAACCAGATCGTCGAATATCCATTCGACGTACCCAACTCAAGCACCTCTTTAGCTTTGATCGCCTTAATTAGGATCCATAAAAACTCACCAACCGGTGGATCAATATTTCTCCATCTGCGGGACCAATCTGGCTCTGCCTGATCAAACTCTCTACCCTTGGCATACAAATCTTCTATAAAAGACCTTAGTTCTGGAGTCACATTTGCCTCTCTAATCTTTGTTGGGGCTCAACCCCAAATCATGAATCTCAGCTAACTTCACTTGCGAGCTGGCATCAATCCGCCTTCTCCTCGGCTGCTCAAACGTTCGATAAACTAATCGTGGTCATAGATGGCCCTAAGAACCCGTTCCGGAGTAAGAGGAAGTTCGCAAATTCGAGACCCAAATGGACGCAATGCATCTTCGACCGCGTTAGCCACAGCTCCAGGCACCGGAATAGTGCCTCCTTCTCCGGCCCCCTTGACTCCCAATGGGTTCAAGGGGCTTGGTGAGAACACATGGAAAAGCTCCGGCGTCGGTACCTCAATGGCAGTTGGCAGAGCATAGTCAAGGTAACTAACAGCTTGCGGCTGGCCATCTTCAGAATACCTTGCTTCCTCGTATATTGCATTTCCAATTCCGTGCGCATGTCCCCCAAGGATCTGACCTTCGACAATCATCGGATTCAAGACGTTACCGCAATCATGGCCCAACAGGCTCTTTAGAATCTCAATCTTTCCGGTTTCAGGATCGACTTCAACAATAACGGCACTTATCCCGCTCGAATAAACAGCCTGAACAGGTTTAAAATAAGCAGTTCTTTCGATAGCTATCGGTAAATCCCGCGGCACCGACATACCATGCCTGCCAACGTTGGAAACCAGCGCAATGTCATAGAGCAAAACCCTTCTCTCCGGCTCACTCTCGATAAAGACGCTGTTACCAGATAGCGCAAGCGAAGATACGTCGCATTTGAGCAGACTGGCAGCGACTGCAAGTAGATCGCTTTTCAGCAGTTCACTTGCTTCCCAGACTGCTGGTCCAGCAGTAGCTGTGACTCTCGAAGCGAATGTTCCCTGTCCATAGGGGATGGATGAAGTATCGCCATGACGCACCTCCACCAGATCTATGTCAACCCCGATTGCATCAGCTGCCACCTGGGCATACACCGTCTCATATCCTTGACCCTGGGGTGATGCCGCCAAAGTCACCAGGATCTTTCCGGAATTTGTAAGCCTGACCCGAGCCCCTTCGTATGGCCCTATTCCAGTACCCTCGACATACATCGACAGACCCAAACCCAAAAATCTTCCCTGGGACCTTGCCTCAGCTTGATCTCGTCTGAATTTGACGATGTCAATCCGGTCTACCGCGCCCTCAAGCAGTGCAGGATAATTTCCACTATCGTAAGTCAGCGGGCTTCCATCACGAAATAGAAGTCCGACTGCGTATGGGAATTGATCGGGCTGGATCAAATTACGTCTGCGAATCTCGGCTGGCTCCATCCCCAGATGCTCAGCAATTCTATCCATCATCCGTTCCATCACTGTCACGGCCTGAGGACGACCTGCACCACGAAGTGAGCTGGTTGGAACGATATTTGTATAACAGGAAATTAGCTCACTGTGTATGTTTGGAATTACGTAGGGTCCTGGCAGAGTCGACATAGTAATAGTTGGCACCTGCAGGCCAACGCAGTAGGCTCCCTGATCGTGCTCGAAGACATCCTTCAAAACCAGCAGATGGCCATCTTCGTCGAAACCTACCTCAACTCGGTGGGTTTGGGACCGCTCCATTGTCGCGCTGATGAAATTTTCCCATCGATCCTCAACCCACTTTACAGGATGCTTCATCTGCATCACTATCCATGGAATCACAACTTCTTCACCGTAAAACTGCGCCTTGGGCCCAAATCCTCCACCAATATCCTGAGGAGCAATTAGCCTTATTTCGTCTTCTGTCATTCCATAGATCGTGGCTAGCATCTGGCGAACATAGTGAGGTGCCTGGGTATTGTCCCATACAGTAAGTTGTTGGGTAATGGGATCAAAGCGGGCAGCAACGCCCCTACCCTCAATCGAATGCCCACCACCGCGGGTAATCTTGAAAGTTTCGCGAATGACATGAGGTGCAGTTTTAAGAGCAGCTTCGGGATCTCCAGCCTTTTGAATAATGTGTACAGCCACATTTGATTCGGAGCCGATATGAACTTTCGGACCACCTTTTCTTAGCGCCGCATGAGTTGACGCTACAGCTGGCAACGTTTCATATTCAATTTCAATCAGATCAAGGGCATCTTCTGCAATGTAACGATTCTCTGCCACCACAACAGCAATCGGCTCGCCTACATAATTGGCATACTCTTTTACCATTGGCAGCCTGATCTGATAGTTCAACTTTGGATGAGAAACCTTAGGAGGTAGATCTTTCATGATCGGCTCCAAATCAGCGGCAGTATAAATTGCAATTACCCCGCTGAGTTTTAGCGCCCTTTCCGTATCAATTGAAACCACCCTGGCGTGAGCATGCGGACTTCGCAAGATTGCAGCTTCATAGAAATCACTAAATGGAAGATCATCGATGAATTTCCCCTGACCGGTAAGGAGTCTTGGATCTTCCCTCCTGATCATACCTCTGCCAATATTTGTGACAGTAAGGTTTTCTTTAATTTCGCTGATCTGGCTCATGAATTTTCCTTGATCCCCTGGATTGAATTTGATTGTTCGAGTATGGCTGCAACCATGCCCGAATAGCCTGTACATCGACAGATATTTCCACTCAATGCCTCCCTCGCCTCAGACTCGGTATCAATAGGGCCTTCTCTTAGACGTGCAACTAACGACATCAGAAATCCACTGGTGCAAAAGCCACACTGAAGAGCATGGTTGGCTTGAAAGGACTCCTGAAGGGGACTCAAAACTCCGTCGATGGCCAACCCCTCAACTGTCTCAATTGACGAGCCGTCAGATTGAACCGCAAACATCAGGCACGAACGCACGGCCCGATCGTCAATGATCACGGTGCAAGCACCACAACTGCCGTGCTCGCATCCAAGATGAGTACCCTTGAGACCAACCTGGTTTCTTATGAAATCTGCAAGTGAAAGCCTTTGTTCTACTAAATAGTCTTGTTTAGATCCATTGATAGTTACCGATATCCAAGATTTATCCTCAACAGGATCGGCCCTCGATTCATCTACTGCCATTTGCTGCACCCCTTTGGTCCACTAGTCTCGATAATCCTCTTCGCACAACTACTCCGGTTACAATTTTTCGGTAGTGAGAAGATGTGTGAATATCTTCGGTCGGGTCAAGGCTATCCATCACTGATTGCTGCACATTTACAAGAACCTGATCCGATAGGTCGGTGCCATTTACGATATCTTCGGCAAACCTAAGCCGCAGAGGCACTGGAGCTACTCCGGAGCAAACAATCCGACAATTTTGAATTTGACCATTGGCGTCCCATTGTCCAAGCAGCGCGGCACCAACTAGTGCAAAGTCACCCTTTCGTCGAGTCACCTCCTCGAATGCTCCAACCGTTTTCGCCGGTAATTTTGGTACATGAACCTCAGTTAGAATCTCAGCTGGTTCCAAGTCGCTGGTTAGATGGAATTTAAAGAACTCCTCGGCTTTGACTGCTCTATCTCCAACGCCCGACCTAATTACCATCTGAGCACCCAAAGCCACCATTACACTCGGAAGCTCAGCTGCAGAATCAGCATGCGCTAAGCTTCCGCAGATTGTGCCCCTATTGCGAATCTGCACGTGAGCTACGTTAGTTAAAGCCTGATGAAGTACTGGAAACGCTAGTTCAATTTCAGGCGAAAGTTCAATCTCACGCTGCCGAACACCCGCTCCAATCTTCAGTCCTTCGTCTGTCAAGCTGTATCTCTTCAGCTCGGAAACACGGTTGATATCCAAAAGATTCGCTGGTGAAAGGAGCCGGTAATTAAGCATTGGCACTAGGCTTTGTCCCCCAGCCAATATTTTTGCTTCATCCCCCAGCTGATACAGCAGCTCCAAAGCCTCGTCAATTTCAGATGGAACATAATATTTAAATGGTGCAGATTTCAAGATCTTTTCTCCTGATGGTTTGTATCTGAGTAAGCTCCAAAAGCCTCACAGCATGGAGTAGCGTCGACTATCTCATTGAGCGTGGCATCGATACCAAGTAAGTGATTGATTGCCGCGCTACGAACCGATGGGCTTTCAACTACCGCGAAGTGCCTCAAACCACGGCACAACCTAAATGATGCATTGGGAATTTCTCTTCCCAGCAGTTCACCCATAGTCGGAGGTGTTGCGCCATCCTCATCGCCAGTCATCGCCAAAGTTGGAGAAACTATATCTGACAGCTTGGCTCTGTTGTCAAAATTTCCCAGTGCATAACTAGCCTGAGCATGAACTTGGGGCTTGGTTCTTAGGAAAATATCCACCACATGGGAGACTATTTCCGGATTAGTCCGGCGGAATCTATCGCAAAACCAGCGATCCGTCTGAAAAGGAATTTGCATGACTCGGGGCTTCGACAACGCCGTTAATGCACGGCCCTTCCAAGCCTGTACTGCGTCGTCACCATAGTATGCCGTAGTGTCACATAAAACTAAACGATCCACATACTCTGGATACCTGGACGCGAAGCTGATAGCAACGCATCCACCCATAGACATTCCTAGTAGATGAACCTTGGCTAAATTCAGTGAATCTAGGAACCATTTAAGATCGTCTGCCATATCCTCGACGCTGAAATCGTTTCCATCGTAGGTGCTCATTCCGTGGCCCCTTAGATCGAGCGCAATCACCTCAAAGTAGCGGGTAAAATCCTCGATCACCGGTAACCACATATCTGCACTTAGCGCCAACGAATGCAACAGCACCAGTGGCGAACCCTCGCCGTGGCGAAAATATGAAATCCTGCCCTGTGGTATATCGACAGTCGCTCTATTAGTGGAAATTTGAAATTTAGCCATGAGCAGAATCACCTGAACTAAGGAGTCTTGCGGCGTTGTTACAACAAATATCAGACAAATCCTCAGGCGACAACGCCGCATCCAGGAGGGTTTTTACCGGATCGGGATCCGCAATTGGAAACGGAGCATCGCTTCCAAGCAAAACGCGCTCTACTCCTACCCGCCTGACTAATAATTCAATGCTCAGGGGATCCAGCGCAACTGTGTCATAGTAAAACTTACCAAGGTCTTGTGAGACTGGCCGACCGGTTGAACCATGAGGCATCAGCCCAGCCCTACTGAGTCCATCAAGTCGAAATGACTGATATGGAATAAGACCTCCACCATGGACAACAATCAATTTTAGATCAGGAAAGCGCTCTATAAATCCTGACAAAATCAGATCAGTCATCAACATTGTGGTGTCCACCAATCTGCCAGTTATATTCTGTAGCAAGTTGGGAGTGATATGACATGAAGGACCGTTAGACGGCGGATGAAGCAAAACAGGCAGCCCCATTTTCTCTACGGCTGCCCAAAATTGAAAGAGCTCAGGACTCCCCAAAGAATCGACTTCTCCTGGGTGAGTATTGAGCATTAACCCAGCCCAGCCCAATTCCCCCACTTGCAGCTGAATATCATGGACCGCATGCTCACTGTCACCTAAATGAACCGCACCCAGCGCCAGCAGCCTCCCACCGGACATTGCCGCCGACCTCGATATTGACTCATTAATCAACCGGTACCACTCTAATACCTCACTATCGCTAAAGCAGGTCCAGGTAAAGAGATCCATCCAGGGCGAGACCCATTGCTTGGCTATGCCTTTGGCATCCATCCACTCAAGTCTCTTGGACCATTTTGACATGCCTGGACGTATTGGGCCCAACCTGTCTCCTCCATGCTTTAGAAAAAAATCGCCTTCCGTAATTTCAGCAGCGAGGCCAAGTCTCTCAAGTGCGTTCAGATCGTCAACCAGGTATTCAGACACCAGGTGACCATGAACGTCAACTGCACTGCCAAACAATTTCTTATCGAATTCACCGGTCATTCATTCTCCTCCATATTCCCGTAGCTAGCTGACACCAATCCAGAACGCTCAATTGCCCTGTAACCAAGCATGATTAGAGACCTCGTCGCAGCTATAGCCGACTGAGCGTCCTTCTCTTCATAAGCAACCAACAACCTTTTGTGATCATCCAGAGATCGCTGAAGCCTTCCTGGCAGCGACAGACTCAGATGGCGGAATTGTAAAGTTCTAAGCCCCAAAGTTCCAAGTATCCGCTGAAGGTCATCATTTACCGATAGGCGAGCCTCGACCAAACGGAAACCGACATTGTGCCAGAAATACCGGTCAACTTCACCATTAGCAACATCTTCCTCAAGTGCGTAATACCAATCCCAAAGCTCTCTAAGCCCACTCTGATCAAGTCTCTCAACGATCAATTCGCTCACCAATGCATTCAAAGCAGATCTAATGTCGTAGACATCTTTAATCTGCTTCAATGTAAGCTGGGCTATATAGGGCCGCCGCCGAGGCGGAACAACAACTATTCCTTGTCTTTCAAGTTCAACAAGCGCCTCACGCACTGGGGTCCGACTGGTTCCAAACCTTTGTGCCAATTCCACAGAATTCAGTACATCCCCAGGCCGGAGTCTTCCTTCAACAATTTCAATTGCAATCTCATCAAAAATCTCTTGGGCAAGTGGTGCCCTATCTCCCGCATCACGTATGCTGAGCAGCATCAACTCCCGCCGATCCCTATCAACTATTGACGGGTCAAATGGCTTGCTATGTGAAATCTCAAGTCCACCGCGTCGCACTTCTATATCATGCTCAGCTGATTTACGCTGCGCATCATCGCTGACAGGACTAGTATCTGGATTTTTAACCTCGCCATATGCTTCGCTCATGTCGCCTTTCTCTACCAGCTGTATTCTTCCAAAATAAAGATGCCACAACTCTTAATGCGATATCTAGTTGCCATAGCGAAGGTTAAACCAAATTGCCTATGGTAGATGCTGGATGAGTTCGTCATCACTGAGTTAACCCAGGCCATTTTTCTGCAACCCTGCGAAGAATATCGCTACTTGACTCCGCAACTATTGGAAAACTATCAATTCTCTCGAATGGTCTGCAGGCATCGATTAGAACCCGGGAATTATAGGCAGGTTGTCCCGGCAAGCCAAGTGGATCGACTCGACTTCCCCAGCTGTATCGCATTACCTCGATATCTCGTTGAGGATCACAGCGTGTAGACACAGCCCACATCACCTCGTCTAAGTCCCTTGGATTTATATCGTCATCAACTGCTATCACGAAACGGTTCATATAAGCAGTTACTGGATGCTGAGCTGCCAGATAACCGGCCTGGCGCGAATGACCAGCATATCTCTGCTCGATTGCCACTGCAATTATTGACCGACCCCCGCCTACTTCGTGACACCAAACCCCACGAACCCCAGCAAGTCCACTACTTATCAGACCGTCGGTCGCCATAGCGGACTTCATTACCGAGCGCATATAGGAATAATCATGAGGTGGTTTACCCGGAGGCGCACCCAAATTGATAGGGTTATTTCGATGAAACAATCCCGTCACTTCAGCTGTAAGCACTGGAGCTATTCCGCCCGAGTAATAACCAGTCCATTCTCCAAATGGTCCTTCGGGGCGCTTTCGATCTGGATAAAGCCATCCCTCGAATGCAATCTCGCTTTCCGCTGGGATTGGCAGTCCAGTATCGGGCCCGCGCACAAATGTAAGCGGCTCCCCAAGGATAGCACCAGCGTAGTCCATCTCCGATATACCAAATGGAACTTCAGTGCCAGCAACTATAAGGAATACAGGGTGCTGACCAAGGGTCGCGGCAATTGGCGCACGTCCCTCTTTCTCAAACCATTTCCTTACGTGCTGGGATCCATGTTTACCCGACTCGATATTAATGCTTACTGAAGCTCCGTCATCCTGAACTTGGATTCGATAGGCCCCCATATTCAAAACTCCAGAATCTGGATCTACAGTAATTACCGCGCAACCAGTCCCAATGTATGGTCCTCCGTCAAGTTCATGCCATAGTGGAGAAGGAAACTCAAGAAAATTGATGTCTTCCTTTGCTACAATGTTCTCAAAAATTGGGCCATCTTTTACTTCAACTGCTGCAAATTCAGATGCCGAGGATGCCCACTGGTGTGGCTTTCCTCTTAGTTGTTCCACCAACTCGAGATCGGAAAGATTTCCTCCTAATCCAAGAGTCATTCCCATTAATCTAGGATTAGAAACACTTCCAGTCAGAACTCGTCTCCCAGCTTCATGCCCAACGATTCGATCGAACAAAAGGGCCTTTGGACTCTTACGCCTGTAGTTGAGCTGACTAGCAGCACCAATTTCCAGCACCGCATCAGCCCCAAATATCTCCTCAACCTGCTGATCCTTAGTTGCTGCGTTGAGCCATTCGCGTAAATCAAACTTTGACATAAAACAAAACTCCCTCAACTGACCCCGGTTGCCTTTACGTTCACAATCTCAATTTTCAATCGACCCCTAAATACGTTCTTTCTTTGAAATATCTAATAAATAAGCCTGAGTAAAATCGAGATCTATCAGATCTCCATACTTTTGGTCCATGTCAAATAAGCTCATCCAGTGTGAAGCTTCAAACCTGTCAAAACAGCATTCCGCTACGATCCCAACTTTGAATCCAGCGCAACAAGCATCCACTACCGTTGCTCTTACACAACCACTTGTTGCTTCGCCGCATATCAAAACGGTGTCACAGCCAAGAGATCTCAATATGATCTCAAGCGAGGTGCCCTGTAATGCACTGGGCACAGACTTCTCGATCACAATATCTTCTTCGCTAACTCCAAGTTCATCCACAATCGCGTACGGGTCTATCCCAGAAAGGTTTCTTCTCCGAGCAGAAGACCCTTTGCGATTCCATGGACTTGGCTTGTGCTGAAATGAAGTTGTGAAACAAATGGGAATACCTGCTGCTCGTGACATTTCAACCAGGGAGACTGTCGCATCTATTGCTTTCCAACCCTCGAGCCCACACGAAGAAGGCCATTCCGAAACCGCATCAAATAGATCCATTTTCGGAAGGCCAAGCGCGGCATAGTAATCATCAACAACAATTAACGCTGGTCGTGAGCCAAGTCCAAAACTTTCCTTCTTGGCCCACGACGTTGCATTCAATACTGCCCTGTCACGCTCGGTTAGAAAGCGATCCCATCCATTTTCCAATTAAAACTCCCTAAGCCTAACCCAGTCAACTCCGCAGTCAACCTTGAATCAAATACTCGACTAGCCTGCCGAATTCAGTGCCGCTTGCACAAAGCTGTTGTCGATGTACTGATTTATGTTGGTTGGTGGAGTCTTCTTTGCTTTGAGCGCGGCCCGTTGAAACGCTGCCTGTATTAACGACGGGTCAACGGTGGGAGTTTTTGTCCACACGTTCAGGAAGAAGTTATACGCATACTTTGCCAGAGCCGCATTGCTAATCCCGCTATTTGACTCGATTGCTGCGATCGTCTTATTTGGATGTGCTCTCAAGAATTGAAGATTTTGAACTTCAGCCTTGGCAAACCTCTGTAGCACCGTCGGATTCGCTTTGGCATATGCAGCGGTAACGGTGTAGGCACCAACAGCAAAGGGTAAATTAGACAACGAAGCTATTTTCACAAAGCCTTTTTTGCCCGTAGAGGTACCCTGAGGAGGCTGAGTCAAAAGAGCGTTGGCTGATCCGCTTTCGAGGGCTGCCACCATTCCAGGGATGCTGCCGGTATACACTCGCTGTACCGCACTATTTGGAATGTGGTTCGCTGCAAGCAACGCAGTCAGTCCGAAATCGCTCTCCGAGTCTGGAGCCGACAACGCTACCTTTTTACCAACCAAACCCGCAACTGACTTTATGCTTGAGTCTCCCCAAAGTTCCAGATTGTAGTGACTTTCAGACAATGCAATGAACTTTAGAGGATAACCCTTCATTATTGCAGCCGCCGAATCATCTGCAACTCCAACACCTATCTGCACACTGCCACCCACAAGTGCCGGCACCAACTGAGAACTGGTGTTGAGCTTTACGAGTTTGACATTCAAACCATTCTTCTTGAAAATCCCATCCTGTATCCCAACATAAATATCGGCATAACCAGCACCAATAGCCGTATCGCCAATAGTAATTGAAATTGGTGCCGCCGAAGCTGCCGCAGTTGTTGCACTCGACTTCGCAGCCGTAGTCGACGAGCTGTTCGACGATGCTGAGCCGCTACCGCATGATGCGGCTAACAAAGCCACACTGATGGCGGCTGCTGTTGTCGACAATTTCCCCTTCAATCCCACGTTCCCTACTCTTTTCATTACTGTCCCCTAGCCTTGTGACCAATGTGTATAACGACGTTCCAGCCGACCAATTAGTCGAGTCAGAACCACTGCTACTACTGCCATAATCAATATCCCTGCCATTGCTTCATTCATGTCAAAATTCGAGGTAGCAGTCTGGACGAAATACCCCAAACCTCCTCCAGAAAGAAAAAACTCAGCTACAATTGCTCCAACCAAAGCCCTGGCGATTGACAAACGAATACCAGTCAATATGTATGGCAGAGTCGCCGGAAACAATACCGATCGATAAAACGTCCACCTTCCCGCACAACACATCCGTGCAACCCGGATGTAGTCCGAATTCAGGTTTCGCACACCAGCCGTAGTGTTAATAATTAACGGCAAGGTAGCTGCCCAAATCACTAACAGAATTCTTGACTGGACTCCGATACCGAACCAAAAGATAATTACCGGAAGAAAAAGTACATAGGGCACCGAATTCAAAATATTTATTATCGGTTCAGTCATGTCGTAAAGTGCTCGGACTCGCCCAAGTATCAGGCCCAATGGAATACTGACTACCAGGGTGATCAACATACCCCAGCCCACTTCTATGGCTGTACCACCAAGGGGACCCCAGATTTGCCCGCTTGAAAACAACGATATTTCGGCAGCAATGACTCGAGTCGGATCGCTGGCGATTGTCACATTCACAAGCCCAGTAACCGCCGTCAACTGCCATAAAATTAGAACCGTCGCTACTCCAAGGACCCCATATGCAGTTTTGGTGTGATTCCTAATCCAGTTGACAATACCCCTCGAAGGTCCATCGTCGCTTTCGGTGGTTGACGGCGCTCTATCGGAAGTCGCTAAGCTCATCTCGAATCCTCCGCCGATTCCCGAGGGTTAGAGTCACCCTGATAGAGATAACTAAGTACCAGATCTTGAAACTTCAGAAACTCTGGGCTGCGTTTATGCGCAGGCAAACGAGGCCTGGGAAGCTCCACTCGAATATCAGCAGCCAACGAAGCAGGAGATTTTGAAAATACCAAAATCCGATCGGCCAGGAATACCGCCTCTTCTACATCATGAGTTATAAAAATTGCATTACGGGCTTCGCCAAGATCAGCAGCCTGCCAAATCCTTACAAGCTCATGCTGCATCATTTCCCGAGTTTGAGCGTCCAACGCCCCAAAGGGCTCGTCCAGCAAAAGAAGTTGGGGTTGCGTCACCAGCGCTCGTGCTAAATTGACCCTTTGTTTCATCCCCCCTGAAAGTTCATGAGGGTAACTTTCCATCACATCTTTAAGCCCCACTAATGCTATAAGGTCCTCTGCTCGGGCCTTTGTTTCTGGAGTTAGGTTCCGCTGCGCCTGCAAGCTAAACAACACATTGTCTCTAACGTTCCGCCACGGAAATAGGGAAGGACTTTGAAATACAAGCGAACGCTCCTTCCCTGGCCCTTTAATTGCATGACCTCCAATACGAATTTCGCCCCTTGTTACGGGAACCAATCCAGCTACAGCTTCAAGAAAAGTCGTCTTACCGCAACCACTGGAACCGATAATTACAACAAACTCGCCTCGCTTGATGTTGAAATTAAGATCGGAGCAAGCAGGCTTGTAGATGCCAGTCCGCTTGCTCCGATAACCGATGCTCACGTGGTCCGACTCGACATAAACAGTGTCACTACCACTCAGTGGCGCTTCGGGCAACGACTCCTCCAAACCTCTAATTTCCATGGCGTTCACCTAGCAGCTCAGGTTAGGAATAATCCGGCTTCTTGAGGAAGCCTTTTTCGAGCAGTGAATCAATTATCTCTCGACCTTTTTCCCGAGTTTCGACAGTTGATTTAATTAATTTGTCAGACCAGCCATTATTCGGCCACCTCTGTGCCCGCTTATAGACCTCGGCAAAAAGATCGCTCCGTAACTCGACTAGCTGGTTCCACTCATGACCACTTGAGCCGGGCTTTCTGCTTCGCATCTCTCTCAAGGCATTGATGTCAACTTGCCCCACACAAACAGCTTCTCCGGAACCTGCCGCAATCGAGACAACTCGTCCCATATGGTCTATCACTTGTGAATTGCCGCGATATCCGTTTCTGGGCCGATCTGACCCCAAAAATGCTCCGGCGCATACCGATAAAAAATACGCAAGATTCTCATAGGCCCTGGCACGCCTAAAAATGTCCCACATCTGATCCACATCAGACCATGGTTCGGCTGTCGGATGGATGAGGACCTCTGCTCCCTGAAGTGCTAATGAGCGAGCCATCTCGGGGAATATAATGTCTGTGCAAGTAAGAGTACCCAAAACTCCGATCGGTGTATCGACGACCGGGAACATACTCAATTCGCCGTAACGTGCTGTGTACTCGTCATAGACATCGCCGGGTCCGGTATAAACCGTATTTAGATTATTGGGACCGTTGTTTTTACGATACTTGAGGATTATCTTGCCTTCATCGTTGATAATGAAGTTAGTGTTCCAAAGCCTGCCGGGCCAGGTATCGTCACGTTCATAAAGGTTTCCTACGATATACACCCCCAGCCTTCGGGCTTGCTCAGCAATCTTATCGGTGACTGGACCGGGGATCGTTTCAGCGAGATCAATCCATTCATCTACCGTCCGGGGTCTGTATTGCCCAATGATCCCATATTCAGAAAATGCGGCAAGGCGAACTTCGCCAACTCGATTAAAAGTCCATTGAATTAGTTCAAAAATGCGGTCAAGATTCTGTTCGATAATGCCATCCCGTTCACTCGGATTGACAATAACTTTTGTCTCCTGCTGAATTAGAGCAACCTTGTATGGCTCCATCCCCCGTCCCTCTCCGATTACGTTAGCAAATTACCTTCTCAACACAAAGTGTCGACAGTCGTCATCATAATAACCGACAATACGAGTGTCAAGTAGATTTTCAAACAATTGTGTAAAACAGCTATTACCGCAGGTTCTAGCTGTCGTATCTAAGAGAACCCTGCATGAAAAAAGTTAGATAGAAGCTTTCCAAAACTATCATGAACACATTTTAAGCTACCATAAGTGCCGACAGTTCGGTGATGCTAGACACTGACATCCAAGCCCAACTCGCGCTGGACATTGATCCATCGCTGATACTAGAAGGAGCCTCTCCTAGGCTCCTCGACGAGTGGCAAGAATACCCGATAATCTGGAATGAAGTTCGAAGAACTCTTGACCTGCGCAAGGCGCCTGGACAGTTCATACTTACCGGTTCGTCAGTTCCGAACGATGACACCAACCGCCACAGCGGCGCTGGCCGATTCTCGATCTTGAAAATGCGTCCAATGACAATATTCGAGACCGGTCACTCCGCAGGCACAATTTCCCTGAGGGAGCTTATGGATGGCAATTCGCCAAGATCACAGCAGCATGATATGTCGATTGCGGATCTTGCTGATCTCATTGTGCGAGGCGGTTGGCCACGACATCTCGAACTAAGTACACCTGCGGCAGCACGCTCGGTACGTGACTACCTCGATAACATTCGCCATGTCGACGTTCCAAGGGTTGCAGGTGGTCGTCGAGATCCTGATAGACTTCAGCGCCTCCTGCGATCGCTTGCGCACAATGTCGCTACAAGAAGTTACCATCGACGTCTTGGCTATCGATACCGGAGGAGATTATGGCCCGCTGGCCCATAATACGGTCGTTGACTACCTTGATGCGTTGGAACGACTCATGGTAATTGAAAACCAACCGGCATGGTCACCACATTTGCGGTCTCGAACCCCGTTGCGGCACTCGATGAAGCGCCACTTCGTTGACCCCTCCCTTGCAGTCGCTGCGATCGGCGCCGCAAGCGACAGACTGGTTAGAGACCTCTCAGCGCTAAGTCTGCTGTTCGAATCGTTGGTTGTCCGCGATCTACGCGTGTTCGCTCAACCGCTGGATGGAGAAGTATTTCACTACCGAGATAAAAGCGGTCTAGAAGTCGAGGCAATCGTGCAACTGCGGGATAGCAGATGGGGAGCTTTCGAGGTAAAGCTGGGTGCAGCACGAATTGATGAAGCAGCCAAATCACTTTTGAAATTCGCGTCCAAAATCGACTGCGAGCTGACTGGCCAACCGAGCGTTCTCGGAGTGATCACCCCAAGTGGTTACGGCTACGTTCGGCCAGATGGCGTTGCAGTGATTCCAATGACGGCCCTGGGACCGTAGCCAAATTTGACTGCACTCAAAGTCACTCATTGTTGAATTGGCAATATTGCTCCCCCCCCGACGATATCCGTTCAGATTCTCCAAGTTGAACTGAACCACCCATGACTGTTATTGTTAGGATTTGCTTTCAGGCCCTGGGTAGCAAGAGGGGGCTCTTATTCGAAGTTAAGCCTTTCTTCTTGGATTCGTAAGCACTGATTCGCTCTAAATCAAACCCAACCGGTTTTCATTCATTGCGACATTTAGTAATAGTTAGTAGATTCCATTTTGTGTAATTCTGGCCCAGAATTGACAAATGGAAGTTACCAACAAATGAAGAGAAAAATAGCCGAGAGCAGG
>JAJZIP010000179.1 GCA_021810525.1 Actinomycetes bacterium
AAGGAAAGGGTGAGAGATCGATATATGGAATTTCAAAGCCGTGCGCATCAATGGATAGAGACATCAAGTGGATACCAGCTTTCCGCCGGGACCGTTGTGGCACACCGGGACCACGTACAAATGAACCTACGGCCGGTGCTCATGCAAAGGGAGAGACGGGAAGAGTTCGAAAGTTGCTGCCTCGCCGAGGGTGCCACGCTCTCAGCTGGGGCCGGAAATCGGAAAGTTCCAGAGGCTGCAGATCCTTTCCGAACTGCATTCGAAAGGGATCGTGACCGAATTCTTCATTCTACCGCATTTCGTCGCCTTGCCGGAAAGACCCAAGTCTTCATCTTTCCAAGCGATCACCAGAGGACGCGCCTGACGCACGCATTGGAGGTCTCTCAGGTAGCCAGTGCGGTCTCAAGAGCCGTTGGACTCAATCTCGCATTGACAGAGGCTATCGCATATGGCCACGATTGCGGTCACGGACCTGGCGGTCATGCCAGCGAGGACGCATTCTCCACATTTCTGTCCGAAGGCTATGATCACGCCACCTGGGGGGCCGACCACACCTTGAATGAGCTCAATCTCTGCCTCGAAACCTTGGATGGTATTCGTAACCACTCATGGTCACGGCCGCAGCCCATGACTCCAGAGGGAGCAGTCGTTTCCTTCGCAGATCGGATCGCGTACTGCGCGCACGACCTTGAGGATGCCATCAGAGCAGGTGTGGTCTCAGACCGCCAAATACCAAAGTCGATTACCTCTTCGGCTGGGAGGACAAGAGCCCGCCAACTCAGTTACTTCATTTCAGACATGGTGGAGACGATCTCGAGAACTGGAGAGGTCGCATTATCCACTGAAGCAGCCTCAGTTCTTTCCGACCTCAGGGAATTCAATTACAGCTACATCTACATGCGACCTGACTCTCTCGCGCAGTCAGAGACCGTCATCAGAGTCTTGGGGAGCCTAGTCGAGTACTACATAGAGAATTTTCCCAAGCTGCCACCAGAGACTTCCGAGGCAACGCACTTAGATAATGTCAGGATTGAAACGGCGATCGCCTACGTATCAGGAATGACCGACCGATTCGCTTTTCAAAAGGCCATAGAGTTCACGGGGCTCGATCCGGGTTCCCTGCCACAGGGGATCGATCTAACTTACATCTAGCTTTTTCGACAACACTCTACGGAAGAGCTTTCAGCTCTATTTAGTTGCCTGTCCGGCTTCTCTCGATGGTCGCATCAACATATGCCTACCGTAGAGAATCACTCCAGCTCCGAGGACGGCCACCAGGCCGTTTACCAGCCATGCAATGGCATATGAACCGTGTGCCACAACTACTCCGAAAACTAAAGGACCGAACACACTAGCGAGTCTTCCTCCAACCTGGGTGACCGATGTTGCCCTAGCAGGCGCCTTCGTGTGTGTGCGAATCACTGCGAAGTTGAAAAGGCCGTTCCATCCCCATCCAGCACCATATGCGATAATTGCCCCAAACCAGAAGAATAGGTAAACTCGAAATGCAGAACCAAGTGCCAGCCCTATGTACCCCACACAACCCATCACAAGCATTAGGGCAATAACCTTGAAATGGCCGCCTCCGCGACGATCAGCCAGGACTCCGGAGTAGACGCGCACCACCCCCGCCACAGCCCCTGCAGCACCCGCCAGATATCCTGCTTCGGGTTTTGACAGTCCGCCCGCCACACCAGAAGTCACTAGAAACGCCGTCATCGCGGCTGCAGCAAAAATTCCGAGGCCAAATCCGACTCCTAAGACGACCAAGGGAGCGATCCTGCCGGGAGAGGTGGGATCTTTATGCTTTGCCCTATAGCTGGCAAGGCTGGTATGAGACCTTGGAACAAGAAGTGCCGTAACTCCCGAGCACAATGCGGCAAACGCGAATGCCCAGCGCCATCCAATTGTAAGTGCGATCGCCGGAACAGCCAGTCCGCCAAAGAGCGAAGCAAAAGGGATAGCAGACTGTTTGACACCAAAGGCAAAGCCTTGGCGGTCTCTCGGAATCCTTCTCGCCAAGAATAGGTTCGTGGCTGGCTGCATGGCGGAACTGACAATACCCGAGAAAAACAATACGACGCTAAGGCTTACCCATGAATGCGCCAGAAGGGCTATCAGGGCGAGCAACGCACCCGCTAGGAGCGCCGTGGGTTTCATGACCCTAGCTCCTCCGACAGCTTCCGCCAGCCTTCCAAATGGCACCGATCCTGCAGCTGCACCAAGATAATAAATCGATATAGCCATACCGAGGGAGTCTGGGCCGAAATGGAGAGAAGCACGCATTTGGACCGCCAACGCGCCGGTTAAAAACACCGCAAAGGAGGTGGTGGTAGAGGCTGCAATCGCTGAAAGAACGTCCCTTCCTATCCCCCTCCGGGGCTCCGCGCTCGAAAGGACCTCACCGTTATCGGCTTTCGATGCTACTGTTTCCAAATCAGAAGAAGAGTCGTCGCTCACCAAACCAATTACACCTCTCGAGACGTTGCAGAACAATGGCTGTGGACCAACTCCAAAGCAGGAAGCTTCTTTGCGACTCACCATCGCGTGTTCAGCTCCACTAAACTTAGAGCCTCACGACAGGTGCGAATAACCGCCGCTTGATTGCCGGAAACACCTTTTGAGGATCTGCCATGAGCCGACGACGGCATCGCCCACAAGCCCCAAAGTCAGCTTATACTCAAACTAGCTTGCTGTCTCGTTGTGTTCGCGTTGATCGGACTCTGTCACCGTAGATTCTTTGGTGACACGTTCTGGTTATCTCCGGGCATCATGGCATCTGGAGATCGCCCCGAACTATTCTGAGAACAAAAACTTGGCAGCCCAGATCACCCGAGCTGCCAAGTTTCCGCGCTAAGAGAGTATTTACTTAGAGATACCCAAGTCGGCTTCGATCAGTCTCTTTGGCTTTGCGCCAATTGAAGCTGCAACCAATTCCCCTGACCGGAACAGTCCAATCGTTGGAATTGAAAATATCTGGTATCTGCCTGCGACCTCTTGATTTATGTCGACGTTCACCTTTACGACCTTTATCTCCCCAACCCTCTCGGCTGCCAGAGAGTCCAGTTCTGGCGCAACCATACGACAAGGCGCACACCAAGGCGCCCAGAAGTCGACAATGACCGGAACATCTGCCTTAAGGACTTCCGATTCAAAACTCTCCGTTGTATTTGCCTCTATTGTTGCCACGATTTCTCCTTATAGCGGGGTTATGCAAATAATAACAAATACCTATAGAGGTATATTCCCCTCAGTCACGAATGTTGACAACCAAGCGGCCTTTGACCTTTCCCTCCAGTATCTCCTTGCCATATCTCTCTAGATCCGTCAGCCGTATCTCACGCGTCATCGTAGCTAAAAGCTCTAGCGGAAACGAGTCCGCCAGTCGTTGCCATATTGCAGACCTCTTCTTTATCTCCAGCGACACCGAATCGATACCGAGGATGTTCACACCCCGCAACAGGAATGGCATCACGTTCGCAGTGAACGAGGAGCCGGCGGCCAAACCGACTGATGCGATCGACGCTCCCCTGCGCAGTTGGCTCAGAACATGACCTAGCGTCGAGCCCCCAACGTTATCTATGCAGCCAGACCATCTCTCGCTCTCAAGTGGTCTGGATGCTGGTGTTTCCAACTCGGATCGCTCGATGATTGAGTCAACACCGATCAACCTCAAATATTCGTGCTCGGCCGGCCTGCCCGTTGAGGCGGCGACCTTGTAGCCAAGCGATGAGAGAAGCGCGACAGCAATTGATCCAACGCCCCCTACTGCCCCAGTGACCAGAACCTCATCGTCGGAAGGCGTTAGTCCGTGATTCTCGAGAGCGTCAACTGCCATCATTGCCGAAAATCCAGCTGTTCCGAAGGCCATCGCCTGAAATAGAGTCAACCCAGTCGGCAGCCTCACCACCCAGTCACTTGGTACCCGCACAAGCTCGGAATACCCGCCCCAGTGGATCTCTCCGAAGCGGTAGCCGCCCACAACCACCTCATCACCGGGTACAAAACGAGCATCTGACGACTCCCTTACAACGCCTGAGACGTCAACGCCAGGTATATGCGGATAACTGCGAACCAGCCGTCCGATCCCATTCAGCACCATCCCGTCCTTATAGTTGAGCGTGGAGTAGCTTGCAGCGATGGTCACATCGCCTTTAGGCAAAAGGTCTTCCGAGAGTTCTTTGATCGATTGCGTGACTTTGCCATCGACTTCATCAATAACAAGAGCAGTAAACATGTTCATGTTCTAGCAGATTTGACGAGCTAACGACAGTTACATTTCCCTCAGATGCAAATTCTCCGCAAGCAGCCGGAATTGTGTGACATATGTTACACACTTCATAAGTTTGCACTAATCACACCCCAGGTAACGTCGATGTGGCAAATGTCACCTGGTCACTCAAGTTGGCAGCCAACTTGCTACTTCTAAAACCGTGAATATTTATTCAGATTTTTTGACAAATCCGAAAATACCTTGCTATAATGAATTCATTACTTACTGGCGATCCCCCTCTGCTAGTAGGTTTACTAGATCCCATCCCCCCCAAAAGGGATCTAGCTACTCGATGGTAACCCCGGGCGGCCAATCCCCCGGGGTTACATCATTTTCCGCAACATTGCGAAAGTTTCAGATCTAACCTTGAATCGTGGTCTCTAACAATGACAGGCGCCGAAGCAGCCAAAGGCAAGGCTTGGGGGAGTTCATAAAATCCCAGCGCAGACTGGAACAGATGTCTATTCGGGAACTCGCGAAGCGCACAGAGATATCCAACCCGTATCTCTCTCAGATCGAGCGCGGCCTTCACGAGCCCTCGGTAAGAATCTTGAACGCAATTTCCAAAGCGCTCAACGTCTCACTGAGTTCGCTGCTCTCGCATCTTGAACCATTTGAAGAGAACGGGGGTACTTCACACGCAGATGTCAACCAGTCTCAAGTTGAACTTGCAATCTACTCTGATCCAATACTGTCCGAACACCACAAAGAGGTCCTCGTAGCCAGCTACAAGAACTTTGTTTCAGCTTCCGACCATCAAAAGACCACAACTCACAAAAAACATGATCAGCGAAGTCCCTCTAAGAAGGCGAAGAATAAGGCTCGCAAGCCAAAGCTTGCGAAACTCCATAAGCCCGAGGAGTGACCGATCAATAGATTGCCAACAGATCGCAACCTTGGGTAGCGTCCCCGTGAATTCAGATCAGCTGCAGTCCGGCTGAATGGTGTGGTTGCCCATTGCGTTGATCCAACTCAAGGCCAAAAGTGCTATCCGGACATACCAGAAGACCACGTGACGGATCTACATCTTTTCCCGGAGGAAATGATATCTGCTCCGCTCAGTCGATCTATGTCACCGACTCGTCAAGACTTTCATGCGTAGGTGTTGCTATAGAACTCCCAGGCTCTGACCGGTTCATTTGGAAGATCACTGGCTAGGCGTGAAGCTATGGCGTTCGGCTCCCACGCCTGAACCGGACCCACCTGCCTTGCAAGAAATTGAAGTTCCGCCGATTCTTCCAGAAAGATTGCTTTGACGCACGAATCTCCCACACTTTCCCCGACCACAAGGCATCCGTTGCCCGCAAGCACCACGGCATGAGCAGCCTTGAGTGCCTCTACCACGGCCAAGCCCTGATCCTCTGAGGTCACCAGATATGGGCTGCGATGAATCGGAACGGTTCCGCGAAGCTCTGCTCCAAAGCCGTGGACAACCTCGATAGGCTGCCCGGAAATGCCCATGACATTTACGTACTTTGAGTGCGTTCTCGAAATAGCTCCCACGTCAGGCCTTGCGGCGAACACCGCGAGATGCATCGCGGCCTCAAGCGGGGGACTTCCGCCGTTCAGCCTCTCGCCCGAAGCGCTCAGGTGCACCAGCTCATCCTCGACCACGATCCCCAGCCCCTTTCTTGGTGTCATCAGGACTGTCCCATCTTCGAGGCGCGCGCTCACATGTCCAAAGCCCTCGACCAACCGGAGTCGACTTAACACGCGGCAGGCGCGAACGATCTCTTGGCGAATCTCAACAGCCTTCATTACAGATCTCCTCTCTCACTCCACGCCGAAGGTTCTCAACTCGCGATAGATTCCCCAGGTAACAACTGGAATCTCCAAACTTGAACAATCATACGGCATTCCCATACGTTCCCACACCGGTCACTTTCACCGATCCATGGTTGAACGGGTGCACCAGGTGATTGAGCACCCTAAGGCCGCAATACCCTTCCGTGAGGGAGGGGTCAAGGCCGCTTACTCCCAGGAGGGCGACCCGGTCGGTTGGGGGACTAGGGGTTCTCG
>JAJZIP010000180.1 GCA_021810525.1 Actinomycetes bacterium
ATTATGAACTTGTAGCGACGAATTGGCAGCCTGGCTATCTGCGCTGCTCTTGGATTTCCGCCGATTGCAACAATACGAAACCCAAATAGAGTGCGATGACGAATAATCCAAAATAGTCCAAACAAAATCACTAACCATCCAACCTGGATTGGAACGCCAAAAGGAAGGTGAGAGCCACCTAGAATATGAAAAAACTTAAGTGCTCCCGACGATGGTAGTGGATTATTGTAAGCGGGATTGAAAGTTGAAGCATTACCCAGCAACAACTCAGAACCCTCGGCAAGACTGAGAAATCCTAATGTCGCGATGAACGATGGGATCTTAACAACAGTAACAAGAAACGCATTGGCCGCACCAATTCCAGCCGCTACCGCAAACGCAATAATTATCGCGAAACCTAGCGGAATATGGAAGGGAAGCGCACCTCCGCCCAACCATAGTGTGGCAACTGTGGTCGCTGCCAGACCATAGATCGCACCTACGGATAGATCAATTTCACCTAGAAGTATTACAAACATCTGAGCAAACGCCATAATCCCAAGCGCAGTCATCGAACGCAAAAGCGTAAGAATATTTTGAACTGTCAAAAATGCTGACTGTCGAGATTCGAAGAATAATCCTGCCAAGACAATTCCGAGAAATAATCCGATGGTCCGCAGTTGGTCTAGTCCAATGCCAGTCTTAGCTAGTTTCTTTTGCGCTACCGTAATCGAAGCCATTAGTTATAAACCTTTCACAAGGGCTGGTATGGACGGAACACTCACAGGAATTAGCAAATTTCCTGTGAGTGTTCCGTCGCCATAAATTTTCATTACGACGTAGTTGCCTGCTTCAAACGGCTCTCAGCTGCTGTTACAGACTGTAAACCCGCCCCGCCCGACTTGGTGACAACAATAGGCTTAATGTACTGCAGTGGATTGGATGGTACTTTGCCAGAGGTCAGATAGTTTACACAAGCGGTGACTGGGGCTTCAGCTTGATAGTCAAAGCCCTGATCCACGGTAACTAGAGTATTTCCAGCGCTGATGGAACTAAGAATAGGAGCGCTAACATTAAATCCAGACGTCCACACCTTCCCTGAAAGATTGTGGTTCTTGATAATAAGTCCCACTCCCTCCACACCTTGGTCAGTGCTAAAGAACAGATTAACATTAGGATGGGCCTGCAAGAATGGGCCTACTGAATTAAGAACTTCTTGAGTTGTGAAATCATTTCCAGTTGGAATTCCGCTCTTGCTGTTATTGAAGAACTTGGCATTAGGGAATACAGATTTGTAGCCCTGTTCAAAACCAGCCATTCTCTCCTGTGCCCATGGGGCGCTTGGTGCCCCACTGCCCATAGCAATGGTATCAACATGTAACCCCTTGCTCTTCACCAGTTCAGCAGTCACCTTGCCGTTTGCAAAGCCAGCTTTTAATTCGTTTAATGCGTAAAACGCAAAACGATGGGAGTTAGGAACGTCATTATTGAACGTAAACACCGGAATCCCCGCTGCTACGTATTTATTGATAATATTCACATACTGATCCGGAAGAGGTGACTGCAAACCGAGACAATCAACCTGATTCCCGTTGAGTAACGTCTGCAGCTGAGCCAACTGCGCACTCACATTTGTCGTCACAGGACCTGTAAGCTGGCAATTGATTGGCAGAACGCTTTGCTCCTTTGCGCAGCCACGCATCATCCCGATTTTCATTTCGGAGCCCTGGATAGGAATAGCGGTACCATCAATGTTATCGACAATATTTATCTTCGCACCACTCTTCAACTTCGCTACAATTCTTGGAGCCAACGTGAACTTGCCCCAAGGAAAAGTGTGTGTTAACACCGCAGGAGATACCGAGTGAGATGCTGCCGCCCTTGACGACTGGGAGGATGTTGAAGCACTAGTACTCGAACAAGCTGCGAGAACTATAGTTGCGCTAACAAGAACAGCCGCTAGACGCAAATTGTTACGGGCCATCTATACATCACCTCTTCCAAGTTCGGTCCTACCGAACGCTATACGGACACTCCATACAACATAACATTTGCCTCTATACACGTCAACATCCAATTAGAATTCTCTCTAAATATCCTATCTAGCTGGACTATTGGCTATGCTGATCACCCTACTCATATTAAGACTCGTTATTAGTCGTTCTGAATTACCGAATCGTTTATTAGCTTGCCTACCACTGTTCGAGAATCAAATCCCCAGTAAGAAGAGAACAGACAGGCAAAATTTAAACGCCATCATTTTGAGTAGGCATCCTTATTTCCCAAATCCACGAGGAGATTTTTAGCATCAGGCAATACGACCCTCTTTCTATCTATACCCTCAACTGCGCTGGCTGTGAAAACCTGTTTCCTTTTTTGAATCACCAAAGGCGCGCCGGGGAGAAAAGGGCTTGCTAATCATATTCCAAAGCAAAGGTGCGATCATGCTGCGCAGCAATCTTGCCACAACTGGTGATCGCTGCCGACATGCCTTTGGATGTCCTAGCGGCTCCAAGTGTTCTGTAGTTGCTACCATAGTTTTGCCAAATTGGATGCCTTGAAACAGAATATCGTCTAATATAGCGGTCGTAAATTAACATAACTGTAATATTTGGTATACGATTCGGACTGACCGAATTTCTAGACAAAGAGTGCTTGTATGAAAAAAGATTTAGACCACCCTGTAAAATCAGACCGCAATACAGTGCAAAGCGTTGCTCGAGCTTTGAAGCTTGTTTCCATTACTGCGAATGCATCAGCCGAGGGACTATCTCTGACCGAACTATCTAACGCGATTGGAGTTTCGAAAAGCACCGCTCTTTCACTAATCAGAACTTTGATTAGCTTTGGCTATCTTTCCGATTTAAAGCCTGGGCCGCGCTATTGTCTTGGAACCTCGCTAATTAAGCTCGGTGATATAGCGAGTCAACAACGTCCACTAGGTGATCTATGCCGGCCGATCCTAAGAGATCTTGCCCAAGAAACCAGGATGACAACACGAGTGGCAGTCAATGACAGCGGCTACCCAGTTTTTATCGAAAGGGTAGACGGACCAGGGAGTATCCGGTTTTACACGCCTCTCGGCCAGCGTGAAGTCCCTTACGCTTCAGCCGCTGGCAAGGCAATTTTAGCAACGCTTACGGATCAAGATGTCCGAAAAATATGTGAAGATACCGGCTTATCGCCAAGAACATCACACACCATTACAGACATTGATTCACTATTCGACAACCTCACATTGACCCGTCAACGAGGCTTTGCAATAGACGATGAAGAAGATGCAGAAGGAATTTTATGTGCAGCGGCATCATTTTTTGACCATACAGGCAAATGTGCCGGAGCCGTAAGCATAACCGGCATTAAGGGCGACATACCATCCTGGAGAGTGGATGAACTAGGACGCATTCTGAGAATCCGGGCAGACCAGATTTCAGATCTCTTAGGTGGAGTGGTATATTCCAAACTGAATCATGCCATAAGGAAATAGGCAGCTCATGATGATCCTTTGGTTTACTGCTCGACTGTGCGACCGTGGCAGCATCTGTGGAAATATAAGGTATAGAAGAAATGCCGAGACGGAAGTTTTAACTACGGAAGGTATCGTCGGCACGCGCAATCCCAACTTTAAAGTGACTGCCGATGGTGTCGACTCTGCGCAGATAAACTACCATATTGCTGTAGATCCCGTAAGCTTTCTAACTGGAATCAATGAATCACCAACAACTGACAAACTTACAAACCCCGAAAGTTCTGGCAGAAATCGTATTCCATCACAGTTTCAATTCTTCGAAATGTCAGTTGGCAAAACAGAGATTCCGCGATATTTCAGCTCACCGGTAGACCCATTGGCAGCATTTACCGCAAATAATGAGTTCACATCTACTTAAAACTGATGAGCACCCACTTCAATAATCAACTCGTAACAGCTATATGTCGGCGTAACCGAACACGGTCTGTGATATTCCAAAAAGATTTAATGCAGACCCTATAAACAAAAGGCAGGACCAAAATGATTAACACAAAAAACCTGATAAATGGTAGTTGGATACCAACAGATGACCAGACGGAGATCTTCTCTCCAACATTTCCTACCAAATTGATAGGTACCATCTGTGAGTCTAGTGATAACGAAATAGTTCAAGCAGTGGCAGCAGCAAATCGAGAGTTTGGTCACTGGCGAGATCTCGGTCAAGTTGCCAGAGGAAATATCCTCTTTGCAGCTGCAGCTAGGGTTGAAGCTGCGGCAAACATGTTAGCTGAAATTGCCACAACTGAGATGGGCAAACCAATAGGAGAAGCCCGCGGCGAAGCACTTCGTGCAGCTGCGATCTTACGCTATTACGCTGGCGAGGGGATGCGAAACATTGGAGAAGTCATCCCTGCCACAAATCCAACCACCCTTCAGTACTCAGCTCGAGAACCTCTGGGAGTTGTCGGTATCATTACGCCTTGGAACTTCCCGTTGGCCATTCCGGTTTGGAAAATTGCTCCAGCTTTGGTATACGGAAATACCGTCGTCTTCAAACCAGCCGAGTTATCCTCATTGACTGCCTATAAATTGATTGAATTGATTGAGGATCTATTTCCAACAGGGGTACTTAACTTGGTAACTGGGCGCGGCTCAGTGACTGGCGAGCTGTTAATACAAAATCGCCACTTGAACGGGATAAGTTTTACCGGTTCTTCTCTAGTCGGCCGTCACATAGCTTCGGCAGCGATAGAAACTGGCGCAAAGTATCAATTGGAAATGGGTGGCAAGAACCCAGTTATCGTAGCAGACGATGCTGATCTCGATTTGGCAATTGAATTAACTGTTTCCGGTGCAATGCGTTCAAGCGGTCAGAAGTGCACGGCAACATCAAGAGTTATAGTTATGGAACGCATACTCGACAAATTTACCAGCAAATTAGTGGAACATGTAAAAGGGTTGAAGATTGGAGACCCGATAGATCCTCAGACCTATCTCGGTCCAGTCGTATCAAAGGCTCAACAAGAGAAGGTCCTCTCTATCATTGAAACCGGTAAGCAGCAAGGCGGAAACCTCCTTACGGGAGGCGGAATTCCTACAACTGCCGAAAATCTCACAGGCTACTTTGTAGCGCCCACCGTATTCGATAATATAAAAATTGATGATACTATTGCTCAAGATGAAATTTTTGGTCCTGTTGTTGCGGTAATTCCTGCTGAAAGTATTGGCCACGCAATCACGCTTGCGAATAGCATTCGTTATGGCTTAAGCGCATCCATCTTCACTAACAATATCAGCACAGCAATGGCTTTCGTTAACGGCATAAAAGCTGGTCTAGTGCGCGTGAATGAAGAAACCGCCGGGGTGGAATTGCAAGCACCATTCGGTGGTGTAAAAGAATCGAGCTCTCATTCCCGCGAGCAAGGCCGCTCTGCTATCGAATTCTACACGAGCATAAAAACAGTAGCAATAAGGCCAATATCCCGTTAAAAAGAGTAATCTGGAAAGAGGGACACTGGCCCAACTTTCCGAGAATCAGCCCATAGTTCCAGCTAGAAGAGTTGTCGTAATTTAATTGGACACTACAAATGAGTCGCAATCTTCTTTATCCGTGGAAGAGTGTCTTTGATTCCGAGTAGCCGGTAGATCTCTTTTTGATTTGACTCTGGAACACCTGAATGACGAAGGTGATAGACAACCCCTTTGTCATTAGTTAGAACCATGGTTGTCCTCATATGGGTGGAGAGTTCCTCATTTATGGTGGACCAGCGTCTTTTGTCACCTTGTTGTCTTAGATAGAGTTCAATGGCACAAAGTATGTGATAGGCAAGTACCGAGATGAAAAGATGTGCAGCTGTTCTTCTTGCCAGCTGATGATAGATCGGCCGCAGTCCCAGATCGCTCTTTAGGGCACGGAATGCATCTTCAACTTTGGTAAGGGTTGTATAGATGCTCCAGATCTCAGCTTCTGTGAGCTCGTTGTGGCTGGTATCGATGACATAGGCGCCAAGCAGCTGGTCCTTGGTCAGCTTCGATGGCTTTTCCTCGACTAAAAGATCAATCACTTTATCAAAGCGTCCCTTCTGGAATAACGTCAATCCCAGGAAGCAGGTCACCAAAGCGCATGTATTCCGGCTCGAACCATAGAATTGCTTTACCCGTTGGCCCATTTCTATGCTTGGCCACAATGACCTCAACCAAACCCTGGTTTTCAGTTTTTTCGTCATAAACTTCTTCCCTGTATAGGAACAACACCAGGTCAGCATCTTGCTCAATAGCGCCTGAATCCCTCAAATCAGATAGTTGTGGCCGCTTGTCATGTCTGGC
>JAJZIP010000181.1 GCA_021810525.1 Actinomycetes bacterium
AGGTGTAGAAATGAACGAAATTACATGCCCGCACTGCGGCAAGGCATTCAAGATCGATGAGGCAGGTTACGCGGACATCCTTAAGCAGGTTCGAGACCGTGAGTTCGAGACCGAGATTCATGAACGGCTCGAGAATGCAGTCGAACTGGCTAAGGCAAAGTTATCGAGCGACTTGGAAAGGGAGGCATCCAGGAAGGATGTTGAAATTGAGCGATTGAAGGAAGAGATCAAAGCGATTGAAGCCGCGAAGCAAAGTGCCGTAGATCTCGCAGAAGCCAAGATTTCGAGCATGTTCAAAGAAGAGGCAGCTCAAAAAGAAGCAGAGATAGAACAGCTCAAGGCCGAACTGAGGACTGCAAATGTCGCTAAGAAGTTGGAGCTAAACGAGGCTCTTGGAGTGGTCGAAAAAGAACGTGATAACCTGAAGCGAGACCTTGAGACCAAAATCGTCGAGCAGAAATTCCTCGAAACTTCCCTTAAAGAGAAGTACGAGACCCAAATTAAGGACCGCGACGACGCTATTGAGCGCCTTAAGGACTTGAAAGTAAAGCTCTCAACAAAAATGGTTGGCGAGACCCTTGAGCAGCACTGCGAGTTTGAATTTAACCGTCTCCGCGCTACTGGCTTCCCGAACGCGTACTTCGAGAAAGACAACGACGCCAGTGGCGGAAGCAAGGGCGACTATATCTTTCGTGACTTTGACGATGTCGATACTGAATTCATATCAATCATGTTCGAGATGAAGAACGAAAACGACAGTACCGCCACCAAAAAGAAGAGCGAGGACTTCCTAAAAGAACTTGACAAGGATCGAAATGAGAAAGGCTGTGAATACGCAGTACTAGTGTCACTTCTTGAACCGGACAGCGAGCTCTACAACACCGGCATTGTGGATGTGTCGTACAAATACCCGAAGATGTACGTCGTTCGGCCGCAATTCTTCATACCAATAATTACTTTGCTTCGAAACGCGGCACAAAACACACTTGAATACAAAAAGGAACTTGCAAGGGTCAAGGAACAGAATATCGACATTACGAACTTTGAGGACGAACTCGATGAGTTTCGAACTGGCTTTGCCCGGAACTATAAGTTGGCTTCACAGAAGTTCAAAACAGCAATCACAGAGATCGACAAGACCATCGACCACCTCCAGAAGACCAAAGATGCCCTAATCGGTTCCGAGAACAACCTGCGCCTCGCAAATAATAAGGCAGATGACCTAACAATCAAGAAGCTAACCAAAGGTAACCCAACGATGGCCGCCAAGTTCGATGAGCTGAAGACCCAGCCGTCCGACAATCCTGAGTAATTAGTCCCGCTTGACAAATAAGGTCATGTTATTCGGCGGTACGGATAGGTGTTAAGATGCGAACGAACGCGATGCCATGGATGCGGAGCGTCGAACTCGGCAGCGAGATCACTTGGAACTCCGAAGTATTCGTAAATTGAGCCACTAAGGAATTGAACTCGGAGTGTGAGTGTCCCCGATTCGTGTTCGTATGAAGCGACATTCTCGGAAATGACTGGCTTCATTTCAACTTCTCCTTATGAGCCCAAAAAAATTACTTGGTCGGTATTATCGTACACTGTGTAAAATAGACAACCGTATTGTCAAGGGTCGAGTGGGAATTAGCGCATAACTTGGTCAAATCAACTATCGGCGTGTTACCTTCGCAAATGCGTGGGAACTGTCAAACCAGATTACGTGAAAAATTGCGCCATCCCGAAAACCAATGATTCTACTAAGGTTTTCAAGACGCAAAGAAAATAGTTGCATATCTTTGAATTCTTGATCGACCTGGCTCCACGCATTCTTGCCGAGGCTGGTCAGATTCTTACTCGGGTCGAGACCATGATTGCTTGATTTTCCACCATCGTGTGTTTGAAAGTTTATCTGGTTCCATGTCATACTTGCGAAATTTTGGAGCTTTGGTAGTACTTTTTGCCAAAGCTCCTCGTGTTCAATGAGTTGAACTCCGAATGCTTCATGGTCTACGGATGCGTGATCAGGTTTCCACGTGAACTTGCTGAGTTCATATTTGTTGGACCTGTCGTTAGCACTCGATGGAATTGATTTTTGCAGCGGTGCATTTGTATATTTTGGTTGTTTTGGTCCTGTCATTACAAAGATCCGTAATACTCCATCATGTCTGCGATGGTAATTTCCTCCGTGCTATTATCTCCTATATCTGCCCCAGCACGCTCGCGCGCTTTAATCCATGGATCCTCGCTGTGAGTCAGGTCTCGAAGCCACCAAGGTTCTTTGTTGCCATAAAAATTGAGCACTACATCAATCGTGCTCTTCTCGCCAGGAGTTAAATTCTTAGAGTTCGCATTCGCCATGTCTGATGCATGCACAACTGACCTACCCCTGTGAAGTTGATAAAGAGAAGGGACTACTGGTCCGTGACGCCAAGCTTGGATGGAATCGTCGTCGAACAACGGGTGGTCGTCCCACACTGTAGACCATGCTTGAGAGTAGTACACTAGTTTCTGAAGCTTTAGAGGAGTCATATCCCCTTCATTTTCCAGAATGTACTTTGCAACTTCAGCAACATTCGCCACTTTCACACCTCCTCTACGATTACGCTATGAAAGATTATCACAACGTTGCGACATAACACTTATTTTCTCTGAACGTCTCGCTTGAATAACCCTTTTAGTGCTGAGACTTCAGGCTCTCGATAATAGGCAAATCGCTGGTTTATAACCTCTATTGACTGCCATTGTTAGCCTTCATGGGACTTTAGTTGTCTGTTAAGTGGGGCAGCGTGTAGCTAGCAGTAAATCCCCTCCACTGATGCCTTTTTGCAGGTCGAGCCCCTCTTGGTCGTGGCCTGACAAAGTACCCAGGCTGGCTGCTGATTTCTGTCGAGGATTCGCCACACAGCAGTATGCTCGCAGCCGTCGAATTCTGCCAGAATTAGGTTTCTGCTCAGCCACAAGGCTCGTAGTGGAGTCCCCCAAACATCGCATTGGTGGCAATAGAACTTGGTGGCCTTGCAAATTGGGTCGTTACGCATCGTATTCCTCACTAAAATCCCGATCGTTTTCCCAATCATCCAGTTCATACGTATCACGATCCTGGTAATCCTCGAAGTAGTTGACCTCGCTGTCTTCGCCAGATTCCTCGAACATACGTTTGGATGGAGAGGGCGTTGAAGGCCGTTCTGGGGTGGGTTTGTGAATTGGTGGAGAGAATCCTATCTCTTCCGAAGTTTCGAACAATACTGATGATCTGAGAGCTGCCACGGAGACAGTAGAGTTCTCTCTCGCTAGTCGAGCTAGGATTTCATCCTCGAAATCCTTGTGCATCTGATACTTGGGTGAAACCTGATTCTTGGCTCGCTCATCTTGCAGTTCGCTCCAGTATTTTGCCAGCGCCGAAGGTGTCAACACCCAGTCGGGGTGCAGCTTCTTGTAGATGGCGGCCTTCGCCCAGACTTCATCGGGCGATTTGCACACTGGACGAATGTCGGACGTGGCCTTGGCAATCATTGCGGCACTCGATTTGGTTAATTGCATGAGATCGTGACCACAAGCCTCTGCCATTGCATCAAAGAACGGATTCCGCTTCCGAGTTTTGGCATCCCCCCCATTGGCAGTCTTCAGACTAGCGTCTGTATTGCGTGAGTTTTCCGAAGACTCTTCACCGATTAGTCCAGCAAGGGTTTGTGACTTATTAGATTTCCTCGGCTCAGCGTTAAGTTGAGTTAAATCTTGGGTTAAGTTGGGTTCCCTTGAGTTTATATATAGTGAGGATGTCACATTTGTCGGGTGTTCTGTCACGTTTGTCGGGTGTTCTGTCACGTTTGTCGGGTGTTCACCCGACATGTTGTCGCCTGTTACATCTTCAACACCCGACATGTTGTCGCCTGTTGTGTCCCGAGGTAGTGGCATCATGAAGCGATATTCATTCGTTTTCCCCGGCCCGTGGCGACTATCAACTACTTCGAGATAACCGTCCTTCACCAAGCGAGCTTTTGCTCGCTCAACAGTACGAGTAGAGCAGCGGACTTTGGCTGCCAGGTTTTCTTCTCCAACCCAAAATCGGTTGTCGAAAGTATCGTTTACGATGTCGGCTATGGCGAGGTGGACCGAGAATACAATTCCTTTATAAGGAGAGTGGTCGTAGACCCATGTTGTGGCTTTCACGCTCATTATGCATCATTCCTTTCGCCAATTGTTTTTTGCGAAAACAAGGTCGTAGGCATCAGAAATCGGTAGATACTGGGTGTATCTGGATCATGACTGTGTTTGATTATCCCTAGGTAGCCATCTTCAACCATGCGTTTAATAGCCTGACGGACTGCATTTATGGAGCAGTTGGCGCTGGCCGCTAACGACTCCTCACCAAGCCGAAACTGGTTATCGTAGAGATCATTTGCGATATCGGCTATTACCAGATGGATTATTCTGAGTTCACCTGAATAATGAGAGTTCTCTAGCACCCATGTCATTGCTTGCGCGCTCATGATTGGTCATCTTTCTGTGTTTCACTTTTTGCCGAACCCATTAGATCCCCTTCCAGGTTTTTGTGTTGATCGCACCTGCGTAATGGAATAGAAACTCCACCTACTTGGGAGAATGATCTGCGATTCATAATGTCCATAGCAAGTCACCTTTCTTTTACGCAATTCCTCGTTATATATATATGCACCGAAAACAGATCTTTTTTTGAAGAGGTTTTAGGGAGGTAAATCCTGGCAAATGTCGAGATGTGATGCTCGTGCATACATATAGATAGGACATATTGTCCAACCGATTTCTGAATCGGTGAATATGGAGGAGCATCATGTTTACACGTCATTTCACAGACGGGATGGACGGGCCTTATTCGGGCATCCAATGGGAATACCGTGATATTTCCATCACTCGACCAGATGGCTCTGTCGTCTTTGAACAGAAGGGCGTGCATGTACCCTCATTCTGGTCACTAAACGCATCGACCATCTTGGCCCAGAAGTACTTCAGGGGAGTATTAGGCAGCCCCGAACGGGAACATTCCCTTATTCAGGTCATCCATCGGGTTGTCCAAACCATTACCGCTCGTGGCGTTGTAGACGGGTACCTGGTAGACGACGAGCAGGCCAAGGTCTTCATGGATGAGCTGAGCTACATACTTGTCCATCAAATGGCTTCATTCAATTCACCAGTCTGGTTCAACATCGGAGTTGAAGGGGAGAGACAGCAGTCATCTGCTTGTTTCATACTTTCCGTTGACGACACGATGGAATCCATTTTGAACTGGTACCGAGAAGAAGGACTCATTTTCAAAGGTGGGTCTGGTTCGGGAGTCAACCTTTCGAGAATCCGTTCATCCCAAGAACTCCTAAAAGGAGGGGGGACTGCATCTGGCCCTGTTTCATTTATGCGTGGAGCCGATGCTTCAGCAGGAACCATCAAGTCCGGTGGAAAGTGTCTGGCACCGTGGCAAAAAGTTTACACAGCCGAATGGGGCGCAGTTCCAGTATCAGACCTTGCGAACCGTGGCGACTTTACGGTGCTGAGTTACGATCCGCCCGCTGGTCGCGTGAAAGCAAAAAGTGCGAGAGCGTGGAAAAGCGGAGTGAAGCAGTTGGTGCGAATAGTTACCGACAAGGGCAGTTTTGACCTGTCTGCCGATCATCCGGTCTATCTTGCCGATTTAGAGACCGTTGTACCAGCAGGTGAGTTGCAGGCAGGCAGTGCTTTGCTAGCAACATCTGTGCGCCCGTCAAGCGGCGGTTATGCAAGGGTATGGCTTCATGATGGCACGAAGGGGCGTCGCAACCTTCACGAACTGGTTGGCGATGACATCCTTGGGCGAGACTCTGGCCAGGTTGTACATCACAAAGACCACAATAAGTTAAACAATGCACCCGACAACTTGGTCTGCGCCACCCAAGCCGAGCATGCAAAACTTCATGGGATAGAGCTTGCCACTGTAGGCCGACATGTGTTCCAGCTAAAGGACTTTTCTCATGGCGGCAGATCTAACGGCATGCATAGTTCTAATAAATTTTGGAATGATGCGGTGAAAAGCCTTGCCTATCGCCATACGAAGAGCGAAGAGCTTCATAACCGTGGTGCTGCCTGCGAGATGCAGAAGAAAGCAAGTGCTAGCAAGTTGATGAACTTCGCGTACAAGCTCATCAACGAAGGGTACGACATCAGCACCTTCGAAAACTACCTTTCTGCACGGCGTGCTCGCGGAGGCTGGGATCAAAGCACACAGAAAATTGAAAATGCAATTCTTTCCCGTTTTGGC
>JAJZIP010000182.1 GCA_021810525.1 Actinomycetes bacterium
TAGTCGCATGACGGTAGATGGAGAGGTATTTACCGTCCAAGCGGAAATGATCTTTGCTGGATTCACTCACTTTACGAACCGCAATATTGAGCCACACCTACATAGCCACGTAATCGTTCCCAACGTCGTGCGATGCGAAGATGGCAAATGGCGCTCTCTCCAAAATGACGAGTTTTATCAGTGGTACATGGTTGCTGGAGCTATTTATCGAGCCACTCTCAGGGAGCACGTCCAACGGCTTACTAATGCCGAATTTGTAATGGCCGATGGATGGAAATATGAGTTAGGCAAACTTGCTGAGTGGCAATCGAGCGACGGAGCAAAGTTGCTACCGGCATTCTCAACGCGTCACGAAGAAGTAGCTGAAGAGGCGGAACGGATCAAAGAGATAACTTCAAGCACAGAACTTTCTCCGAAGGTAAGGCGCAGTCTTGGAGTGCGAACCCGTAAGGCTAAGGACTTTGGCGATGGAGATGCCAACCTCACAGACGTAAAAGAAAAACTCACTACCCAACTTAGCGAGACATGGAAGCTCGGACAAGATGAGTGGCTTGAGATCGTAAAAGCTCACGATGACCCGCAATTTGAAGTAGCTTTTGCGGGCTTATGGCTTCGGATACCACAACACCTTGAAGCTTTTGGATCCGTTCCACTTATAGAAACCTCTGACGAACTGGTTGATTACTTGGCCAGGATTCTCTTTGATGAAGGCGGCGGGAAAGTTCGAGAAGGTGTTCTAAGTGGCAAAGCTTTTGTTACCACGCAAGATATTCACATTGCGGTATATGACTTTTTTGGTGGCTACATCGAATCAGAAGTTTTAGACGACGGCATACGAAATCTACTCGCTGGCAAAGGGAGCGATGCAAAGCTCCGACTTGCTCCAATTGTGCCGGCACTTTTTGTTGGGGGTAAACACGTAAAGCCCGCTCGCGCTCCGATTTCCAAATATGTGCCAGGTGGAGTTTTGAACACTGAGGCAAAAGTACTTCAGTTGGCTACAGTCGAGACTACTTCAGGTGTTCTTGAACCCTCCTTAGTCAATGATTACCTCGCTAAGACTATCGCAGAACAGACTGCCAGTGGTGGCCATGTTTTGGCAAATGAACAGCAAATGGCACTCAGGCACTTGCTGACTTCCACCTCTACGGCAACTCTTTTGATGGGTGCTCAAGGGTCGGGTAAGACCACGCTATTCAGTCATTTTGGAAAGCTAGCTGCTGGCAATGGAACCCATGTTTGGGGACTTGCTCCACAAGGGACAGCCGTGAACAAACTTGGTGACACTCTTCGAAAGATTGACCAGAATGCTGTAGCTCTCACGATTGAGTCCTTTGTTTTCCAGGTCCGATTCTTCGGCCTTAAAATTCCGGAAAATACCTGCATTATCTTGGACGAGTCATCACAGGTTGACACCATTGAGCTTGCTGAAGTGCTTGAAATTGTCACCGAGGCAAGAGCGAAACTAATCCTGGTTGGTGATGATCGTCAACTTGGATCAGTTCGTTATGGCGGTATGTTTGCAACTTTGTTTGCCATGGTTGGCGGAGCCAGACTTGTTGAAACCAGAAGAGCTGCCGACCCATGGGATCGTACAGCACAGGGTTACTTGCGTAAAGGCGATCTAAAAGGTGCTCTACGGATCTACGAACAGAAAGGGCGCATAAGCGTTGTTGATGACGGCTTGGCACTGCTTGAAAAAACAGGGGAGTGGTTACGTCGTGAGTTTGCAGACGGTTCAGACTCCTTTGTGATAACCCAGACCAAGGCCGAAGAAATGGCTGCGAATGATCTGGCTCATCGAATCTGGGATAGCCACAGACACGTATGGCTAAAGACACACCTAGATACCCAGGTTCGCCACCACAGGATGTCGGAAAAACTCAGAGACGCACGCATGGAGAGGCTTTTGAACTCTGACCCATCCGTGAGTGTGCAGTTCTCAGGATCAGAACTTTCTCTTCGTATGGGCGATCTTGTTGCCGTTCGTCAGAGTATGAAGATCAACCCACACACACGGCTTTCAAATGGTCAGCGAGGACGGGTGGTTGACATAACAGATAAGTCCATCACTCTTTTCGTCCAAGAAGAATCGACCGCACGACACGTAACAATTCCACTTCACCTACTCAAACCTGGAACGATTTCCTACGGTTGGGCGAGCACCGTTTTTCGTACCCAGGCCATGGAGCTTGGGGCTTCAGAAGGCCAAGTGTCAATAGCTGATGATTACACCTTGAGCGCCGATACTCCCGTTTTAGTGAAGCGAAGTACGCATCGTTCAAAAACTCTTAGTGGGACTTTTCTCGAAGACCTTGGCGAAAAGGTGTCAGTTCGGCTCGAAAGCGGCAAAATACGCAGGGTTGCTAAATCGAGAATTTCACTTGCCGACGAGACCCAAGAGCGAATTGAGCGCTTGATTGTTAACCAACGTGATGGAAACGCACTTGTGATCGGGGCCGAGGCGATGAACCTTGACGCGTTTCTTGTCTCCGCATCAAGGGCAAGACAGCGCACTAACTTCCTGTTCCGTTCGGTAATGGCTACTGAGAATGATTTTGCCGGAGAACAACTCATTGACAAGCTAGTCAAAGAGGAACTCGCAAAAGAAGCAGATGGTAAATCTGACAACGCAGCCGATAAAGAGCTTGTGCGATCCACTCTGATGCTTTACCTTGCACGCCAGAGTCGGCCAGATCAGCCGGATTCGGCTTATCTAATGCTGGCTAGAGAACGTGAGGCGCTCACACTTGCTACTACCGTGCCGCTGCCAATGTTGGAATCTTTGCGTAGTTGGCTGTCTGACAACGTGGCCTCTGGTGTTCTTGAGATCACCATTGATGACAGTTCGACCGTAGCTCAACGAGAAGCAGCTCATGGAAGAAAGATAAGCCTGCAAGAAAGATTGAACAACACTTCTGATCTCCAGTTGCAAGCCCACCTTTTGGCCGAGATCGAGGGCTGTGAAGTAGAAATTGCTTATGCGGAGCGGGAGATTTTGCAGATGAAAGTGTTCTCTCAATTCGTTGGTCATGCCACTAGTGCGCTTAGTAATCGTGAAGGAAAAGTCGTAGTTGACGAACGATATGTGAAAGATCGCCTTTCGCTGGTGGATGATGCTATTGAAATGGCCAGCAACATGGACTCATGGGTTGACATTGAGGAAAACATGGCGATTGAAGTTCCACTTCCTGAAAACACTGCCAGAGAGGTTGTGGATGTAAGCGCTGAAGATCAGGTGAAGCTCAATACAAAAGCTCGATTGTTTGACTCCATGAGTTACGAAGTTGCATCAGATTGGATGAGGCTTGCCAATGGGCTTTATGACCGGATGTTGGCAGATGCCCTTTCGGTAGATGAAGTACTTGGCACAATCGAGGTCTCGGATGATAATCGACTTCGGCTTCGTGAGTGTTTGGCAACAGTTGCGGTGGCTAGGTTGCATCCAACTCCGGTAAGCCACCCAGTCACATTACGAGGTGTTCAGCCCGAGTCGCTTTCTGAAGGCGTTGATGAAGAGCTGGTGGCATTCGTGGAACAGCTCACCGAGTCAATCGACGAGCAAAGAGATCGTAGAGCAGAGAGGGAATCTCTGGCTCAGTACTCAGCTGAAGTGATAACTGACTCCGATGACGATATGGCTGACATTTGGGATGATTATGCCGCTATGCCACTCGATGAGCATCAGTGGGTTCCAGAGGGAGAAGAGCCACCTCCTGTTGACTACTACGGGGATGATGATGAACTACCGAATGGTTGGATTAGTGAAGCAGACTTAGCCGATACTCCACAGTCCGCTGATGTCGAATTAGAAATCTCTAATGGAATAACCACGCAAAGTGTTATTAGCACCACGGCCTCCAATGTAGTCGACACCAATAATGGGTCAATGTTAGACTTTCTGAGCAAAGACTTAGATGATTATGTTGGTTTGGTTGACAACAAAGTTGCTGCTGTGATAAAGGCTACTTTTCTCACAATAGTCACCAAAGATGATCGGGAATATCATCGTGGATTTTTCTATAAGTCTGCTGATGACATATGGACAGTTGACGAGAAGAGAAGGCAAGAATTGATAGTACAACTTGGCGATGTTGTTGCTCGTGAACATTTCGTTGAATTATTCAACATCACCAAAGCCATCGAGATCGAGGATGGCGAGATCTATAACCCCAGTGTGGAGACACTAGCAGAGGCAGAGCGGATGCACGCACTTCGCCAAGTTGCCAAAGGTGCTTCGGAAAGAAACGGTTACTCGTCACGCGGGGATGCCAGTAAGGGTGCTGCTAACAAAGATTCGAAGGATACACCCAAAGGTTATGGGAAAGGTTTGTAAATAATTATGGAATCAATTCATACTGCCGATATAGATACTTACAACTTGGTTTTATGCGTTGCAACAGACTTCTGTTTTTAGTGCATACATGTTAAGTATGAATATTTCATACATGAAGGAGCGAATTGAAATGAAGGCAACAATCAAACTACTAACAGTAGCAGGCTTTGCAGGGCTAAGTCTCGCTGCTTGTGGTACAGCCGGATCTTCATCGGCAAGCCCTACTGTAGGCACTTCTCCTCTGGGTGTAAGCACTTACGGTTTCAATCACGCTAGGACAGAGTTTGTACTCCCTCATCATCTTGGACTCCTGCCTGCCAGTGAGTTGGCACTTGCTAAGGCTGACCCTACTTATGCAAACGGTCTGGCGAATCCGAACGATTGGATGCAGTTGAGTACACAAGTAGGTACAAAGACTGTGAAAATGGGCTTCTACGTTGGATCACACGGTGGAGTTACTGGGTATACAGTACTCACTGCAAAATCTTTTCTAGTATCAGCTAACAACGAACCGCTTGGATTTGGCAAGAAGCCGGTCCACTCGACCTCGGTGCCTATAGAAGATACGTCACTCAACCACTTTTCGCCAGGGGAGACAATATCTATAACTTCTCCGCTCCCCCAGTTGGTGGGGCCGACAACCTTGGAGGTCCAAGCAGCCCCAGTGGGCACGCTTAGTGTAAGTAACGGTAATTTACCTGCGTTCTGCGTTCCGCTACCAGAAGCATATATCGCCAACGGCAAAGTTGTAAACGGGGTAGATGGACTTCCGGTAATCACCGCAGGTCCTTCATCAATTTTTGCCGGGGACAATTTGTATTCCAGTTCCCCTACTACAGCCCCACCGTTTCTGTACGACAAGGGCACCACATCCTGCGCCGCTTTCCACTAAGCGCTTGAGCTCGTGCATACACAAGAAGATTTCTACATTAAGGAGCAAATTGAAATGAAGGCAACAATCAAACTACTTGGAGTTGCAGGCTTTGCAGGGCTAAGTCTCGCTGCTTGTGGTACGAGCAATACTGCGGCAGTAAGTAGCACGAGTAATTCAACTAGTGCTGGCTCGACGACCACGCATCCCGCAAATGCGGCTGTGGGATTTAATGCAGCTAAGACAGAGTTTGTACTGCCTCACAACCTTGGGCTTTTGCCTGCGAGTGAGTTGGCACTTGCTAAGAGCGATTCAGCATATGCGAAGGGATTGGCCAATTCCGCAGATTGGTATCAGTCCCAGATTGCAGTAGTAAAACCTGGAAGCTCAAACTCTGCTCCCACACTTACTCCTATTTGGGTATACGAGGGAACACTTTCAGGTGGTGCGAACCAATCAGCAACAGGAGGTTTACAAGCTGCTGCTGTGGGTGCCGTTAAAACTATGGTAATGGAATGGACTACCAGGGTTGTCTCTCATTATGGACAGTCTTTACTCTCTGTAGTCCATTCAACTTCCACTCCAATTCATTTGACCACACTCAATGTTCTTTTGAACGGCACAAGTTCTAATACATCCTCCTCCCAGGTTTCAGGAGCCAAGCGTGAGTTTGTAACTCCACCCCCACTGGCAGTTCAGGCAGCTCCTGTGGGGACTCTTACTGTGGGCAGTACGCATGTACCTGCAATTTGTACTCCTGCGCCGGAAGCCATTCTCGCTGGAGGTAAGCCAATAACAGCAAACGGCCTACCAAATATGAATGCGGGTCCTTCAACGATATTTGCCGCAGACGGACTGGTTTCCAATTCTCCAACACCGCCCAAGTCTGGTCCGAACTTCTATGACAAAGGCACCACTTCGTGTGGGGCTTTCCACTAGATGATTTGAGCTGGTGCATACATATAGATATGGAACGGTGCACTAGCTACAGCCAATAGTAGAAATAGGGATGAGATGAGCCAGGGTTACTTTAATGATCTGAAA
>JAJZIP010000183.1 GCA_021810525.1 Actinomycetes bacterium
CTACGCGGAACTGCTCGAAACCGACGACGGGGGCCGCTGCTGCGGCGCGGGAGGTGCCTACAGCGTCCTGCAACCTCGCCTCGCCGGCCGGATCCGAGACGACAAGGTTGCAGCGATCGCCCGGACTGGCGCCGGCGTCGTCGCCAGCGCCAACCCCGGCTGCTCGCTCTGGCTCAGCGCGGCAGGGCTCACCGCTCGCCACCCGATGGAGCTGGTCGCCGAGCTTGCAGATGTAGCGAACCGCACCCCCCGCACCGCCCGTCGAGACCTGAGGGGGATGGAGCATCCTGGCAATACCACGGGCCAGGAAAGATCATGAGCAAGGCGGGCGCTCAGCGCGTCGCGCTGTGCAGAAGCAGCATAGCTCGCCCGCCGAGTGTCATTATCCCCCTTCGCCGTGACGCGCGGCGTGTCGTCATGGCCCCACCGAGACAATACCGCCGCCAGTATCGACAACACCGCCGAACAGCCGACCACCTGAGGCCATAGCGCAGGGCCGCATAAGGTCACGGGGACGATCAGCAACGCGGGGGGATGCCCGCAGGGAAGCCCCTGGTCTCCAGCGAGGAGTTCAGATCGACGTCGAGGTGGAACGCCGCGATCACCACCACCATCGCCTGGATGACCCAAAAGCGTCGCCCTACAGCAGCTCCATCGACAGCCATGCAGAAATTCGACGAAGTGCATGATACAGACTCAACTATTCACATCGCACGCTGAAATGCGCCAAACGGTCCTTTTAATTTCTCCTGGGGCATGTTAATCTTCAGATGACATGCTCACGCCATCAGAACTCGCCACTACCAAGGCATTCATTAGAGAGACCGAGAATATCGATGAATACAAACGCGCGTTAGCAGTTCTGCAACTTGAGGCGGGAAATCCTCTGGAGATGATCGGCCTTTCAGAAAAACACGTACAGCGTCTACGCCGAGAGTTCCGCAAACATGGTGTTGAAGCATTCAAGGACAAGCGCCACAACAACGCACCGGTAGTTCTCACAAGGGCCCAGTGTGATGAAGTGATCGCCACACTTATGACGACGACTCCGAATGACCACGGTTATACCAACTCAGCGTTCTGGTCAACACGGATCCTTGCCACGGTCATAAAGCGCCAATATGGTGTGGTTTACGCCTCTAGGACCAGCTATTACGTCCTGTTCAAGAAGGCCTCCTTCAGCTTTCACCTGCCTGGCAAGCAATATGAGAAGGCTGATGCAGAAGTGGTGGCAGCTTGGAAAAAAGAGCAGCACGCACGTTTAGAAGAGGCATTCTCTGATCCAGATACGGTGATTCTTTGTGAAGACGAAATGGTTCTTACCCAAGCGACAACTACACAGAAGGTCTGGATTCCCCAGGGTACGTCTCCGGCTGTGATTGAGACCAACGGGACCAGAAAGAACAGGAGCATCTATGGGTTTTTGAACCTGAAGACAGGTAAAGAGCATGCGTTTTCCACAGAACGCCAGACAATGCATGAAACAGCGGCCATACTGCCAAAGATTCGTAAGATCTACCCAAAGGAGAAGATCCTGGTTCTATGGGACGGGGCTGGGTGGCACCGCGGGAGCGTTGCACAACAGGCACTGGTTGAACATCATATTGAAGCAATACATTTCCCCCCGTATTCTCCCGAGCTCAATCCCCAGGAACACGTCTGGAAGAGTGGACGCTCAGCGGTAACCCACAACCGCTTCATTCCCAAGATTGAACCCGTCACAAAGGAATTAGTTGACTACCTCAATGTAACTACGTTCCCTTACTCCTTGCTGGATTTCAGGAGCAGGTCAGAGTGTTAGCTGTATAAATATGCATCGACCTCAGTGTCGATGGCCGTCCAGCTAGTTCCATCAAACTCGTACACCGCAGAACCGCTATAACCGGAAACTGTGGACCCCCCAAAGGCCATGCAAAATGACGCGCTGGAACACGATACGGTGTAGAAGGATCCAGGATAGTTGATGGGATCGGGAGAACCCCATGTACCATTGTTCCAGGCAACCACGTTTCCTCCGTCGCCTACCGCAACACAAAAACTTGATGTTGGGCAAGACACTTGAGCTAGGTACTCAGGATTTCCGTTTATCTTGTTGATGACACTTGGAGACGACCAACTCGTTCCGTCCCAGTTAAGAGCGTTGCCCTTGTTGTCTACCGCCATGCAGCATGTTGTGGTGGGACACGATACCGATGCGATGCTGTTAGTTACGGGTGATACGTCGGCGGCGACGGCGGTCGCTGGGACACGATACCGAGCTGAACCCTTTGGAATCTACCGATGATGAGAGCGTGAACTTTGACGTGCCTGAACTTAGGACCTGTTAAAGAATAAGTATAACATCCTATCTCCCTCTGGGGTGTATGGAGTAATTCCACTCTCCATGGAAAGAGTTGCGTAGAATATTGATGGATGAGAACTCTTCGTCAGATACCTTCACTCCTTTGGGATAACTCCCTGAGTCCAGTTCCGCTTGGACTGTAAGTCCGCTTTTTGTTCTGGTATTTGCAATAAGATTTACCATAACTTCATGACTGATGAGAGGTTGTCCTCTCCAGTTCATGGAGATAAAGGAAAACAGGCGATGTTCAATCTTGTTCCACTTGGAAGTTCCTGGTGGAAAATGACAAACCGTGATGGGGATTCCGATCTCATCCACAAGTTTCTGAATCTCAAGCTTCCAGAGCCTTACCCGGGATCCGTTGCTTCCGCCTCCATCTGCAGTAATTAGAAGTTCCGTCGCAAGAGGATAGCTCGTAGAGCCAATATTTTGCCACCAACGTCTGATGGTTTGTACTGCAAATGCCGCAGTATCGTGATCGGGGCCAACGCTAACCCAGCCAGAGTCGGCTGATAAGTCATAGACCCCATAGGGGTTGGCCCGGCCTAGCTCTGAATCAACAAAGTCATAGACGTTGACCTTCTCCGGATCTCCCTTTGGTCTCCATGTCCTTCCGTTATTCTTGAACTGACCAACCAGCTCTTTCTTCTTGGTATCTACCGAGATCACAGGGGATCCTGCTTCTAAACGCCGAGTTGTTTCTGCGTTTATATATTCGAACTGGGCATTGCGATCCGGATGGCTCGAGCCTTCCAGAGTTTTGGCATTGGATTGAAGGCTGTACCCCAATTCTTCTAACAGTTCCCCTACCGATGTATGACTTAGAGTATGTCCCATCGCTTTGAGTTCCTCTGAAAGCTTACGAAGGCTCTTGGTGGACCACCTCAGAGGCGACTCTGGATCTCCACGAGTTGCAGGTTCCACCAGCGACTCGAGATCGGCTGCCAGAGTCAAGTCTTTGTCGGTGGCTTTTTTACGCCCTCCCCCTGTCCTGCGGATGCGTCCAGCAGTTTCGCTGTCGGGTCCCGACCTGGCCTCAAGTTCTTTCAAACCAACATGGATGGCACGGCGGGAAACTCCTGTCGCCCGGGAAGCTTCTGAAACCCCTCCGTGCCCTAAGACCTTGGCCTCGGCTGCAGCTACGATTCGGCGCATTCTTTCATCAAGGGTCCAAGATATCAAGCTGAATCGTTCCGCTATGGGGCTCTCGTCCATAGCAAGAGACTATCACGAAGGGCAGGACTATGTTATAGTTATTCTCTTACATTTTCTTAGTGCTGATATCAGGGAGTTTCCTAAGTTGTCTACCGCCATGCAAAATGTTGTGGTAGGACATGAGACCGAGGTGAATCCTCCACCATTCGGGTCTTCACTATATGGGCTGGACCAGCTGGTGCCGTTCCAAGAAAGCACATTGCCATTGGTGTCCACAGCCATGCAGAAACTGCCGCTCAAGCTGTTAGGGCCAAGACATGAGATTGAAGTAAGGTCAGTGCTGCCGTCGATAGCATCCAAGCCCCCTAGGGCACCACCCGTTGATATGAGAGCGTTTCCATATTCATCAACCGCTCAGCAATAATCTGTTCCCCAACAAGATATAGATGTCAGTGTATTACCATGGCCGGTGATTGATTCTGATCCCCAGCTGGATCCATTCCAGGAGACATCGGAGCCGTTGAAGCCTACCGCCTCACAAAAGCTGGAGCTTGAACACGAGACAGACATAAAGCCATAGCTATCCACGCTGGTCGGCGTAGACCAGCTGGTGCCGTTCCAGCTGAGGGCGTCGCCATGCCTGTCTACCGCCATGCAAAATGTGGTGGTGGGACAGGAGATCGATTCAAGGTTGGGATTCCTTGAAGAATTGTCAATTTTGGTCGCGGCATGCCATGTGCCGCCATTCCAGGTTGCTGCATTGCCCTCGAGATCAACAGCAACGCAAAAGGAAGTTGTTGGACAGGAGATGGACTTGATGGCATTCGTGGTGGAACCAACGTCACCAGTTGGACTCGGAGCGTTCCAGGCCTGCGCAGCTGATGCTTTAGTAGGTGCCGACAATATCGGAATCGTGGCAGCGCCTAAGAACATAAAGAGTGATGCAGACAACAGGAGCAGTGTGCGCCATTTCACGTTTGCGTGTCTTTGCAACATCTGACACCCCCACTTGGAAGATGCATTGCGCATGTCAAGATCTTGTAGCTATCGTTGAGTTGCGAACTCCAACTTGTCTGACCTCTGGTGTCTTGATTCCACACAAGGGAGAGGTTGGCGTCCGCCGCGACTGCTGAAAGATCCAGCTCGATGACCCAATATCCTTGTGGGTCCTTGTGGCTTGGAGTATTCGGTCTCTTTGCGCGATAGCGCAGTAAACCGAGCCTTTTGGAATGTAGCATCCGCGATTCACAACTTCTCACCAGAACCAACCCCCGACTCAGGTGAACCAAACAGCAAATCTCGCGCGATGTTACCCAGACTCTGTGCATTTGTCAAGCATTTGCCAAGCTGAGCGGGGAGATAAACACGCTATGAGTACTTCTGAGTTACGTCACAATCTCGTTCGCAACTCGTCTGAAATGATGCAGCTGTAAACCGCTGTCGCTTAACACTTGTTTTCCGACACCCCTCGCACACTCTAATAAACAACCCTAAAACAGCACTGTTTTCTATACGACAAACCCTGTCGGATTGATGTAGCATACGGAAACCATCTTGAGAGGGTTTTCCGACAATGTTGATTGGCTACATGCGAGTATCATCAAATTCCGACCGTCAAAGCACTGATTTGCAAAGAGACGCACTTTTGAGTGCCGGAATAGATCCACGGCATTTGTTCGAAGACAAGGCGAGCGGTGCTAGAGACGATCGGCCAGGGCTAAAAGAGACACTGAGCTTTGTAAAGGCTGGAGACACGCTGGTTGTTTGGAAACTGGACCGGCTTGGGCGGTCGCTGTCTCACTTGATAGAGATCATCAACACTCTCAGAGAAAATAGTGTTGCTTTCCGATCTTTGACCGAAGGAATGGACACCGGCACACCGTCAGGCGAGCTCCTCTTCCACGTCTTTGGAGCATTGGCCCAATTCGAACGGGCTCTTATTTCCGAGAGAGTCACAGCCGGGATAGACGCAGCTCGGCGGCGGGGGAGAATTGGGGGTCGGCCCTCGGCCATATCGCCAGAGAAGCTCGAGGCTATTTTGAAAGCTTTGGATGCTGGAATGTCAAAGTCTGCGATATGCCGAACTTTCGACGTTAAGCGCACCACGCTGATTGAGACGCTCAACAGAGTCACAATTCACTCTTGACAGGCCCGCTGGAGGTACACGAGTCGGTCGTCGAGCGTTTCAGAGCTGATAGCCCGAATAGCGGTGATAAGGGTGCTCCTCCCAGATGGCCGACGGGAAAACCGAGTTGAGAGCGCGATTAGGACTCCTGGGTGATGGTGTCCGGCGGTGACGTGCTCAGCGCAGATCTGAGCGAAGTCCGAAACGTTTTCGGTTAGTACAGCGTATCCTTGTGCGATAGCGGTTTCGAATAGATCCAGATCGGACCTTCCCGCTAGTCCGAGTTCTGAAACAGTGCAGCTATCAATGCCGATGGCACGCAGTGCATCGGCGAGTGCGCGCGGGTACATCTCATCGAGAAGGAGCTTCAAAGTGTGTCGGCGGCAACCGAATCACGCCGATGCAGTTCAATGCGTGCGGCGATTTCATCCGGATAGGTGGAGCGGTAACGAAGTGCGGCATCGATCAGCGGCCGACTCAAAGCCGATTCAACAACAAGCGTATCGACATCGCTACCGTCCGCTACAATCTCGTCGACCCACATCACAACCTCCCAGATGTCGGGTCCGCCGATCAGACCCGCGCGCCGCCCGGTTGGCCCATCACGGAAGGTGACCATCGGGT
>JAJZIP010000184.1 GCA_021810525.1 Actinomycetes bacterium
GCCCAAGGATACTTCGCGCTCTTCGGCCCGTTGAGCAGCTACCTCACGTATCCGCACTATCGACAGATCGGGATGTCCGGAGGCATCTCAGTCTTTGAAAACAGCCAGAGCAAACCCATCCTCCAAAGCAAGGGGCAGGTAACGATTGTCAGCCACCACACCTCGGTGAACGGGACGCTTGATCTGATGGTCAAGGCATCGGCCAATGCAAGCATTCAATGGGCAGAGGCCTATGCCCCGGGTTGGAAGGCCAAATACATATCCATGTCTGGAAAGGCTTCCATGGTGCTTCCAACGGCCCAGTCCGGCCCGCTTCAGCAGATCACGGTGCCCCAAGGACAGTGGAAAATTACGGTCTATTACCACCCGTCATCGGTGTATCTGGGCATCCTGGTCTCAATCGTCGCCGTTGCAGCGACCATCTTGCTCCTAGCGCTAAGCCTTCTCCGAACAAGGCTCCAAAAGAGCCAGAGGACAGCTTGACGCCATATCCTCTGCCTCTCCTCGAACAGCGAACCACCCTCAGGCTTTCTCGGAGGGTCCGCCGATCCAGACCAACCGAGCTTCAGGAATCTAGCAAGCTGGGAACGAAGACCTCCTCCATTTTTAGTTGGTGGCTGGTTAGCCCCTGTTCGAAGGAGTAGCGAACCGCCGCTTCAAGGGAGGGCCTGTTCTTTGAAATTCCGTAGGCATATGGATTTCCCCCGAAGAGCCTCCTCTCCGCCTCGAAGTAGGCATTGGCCCAGGCGAGATTTACTACACGTGGGTAGCGTTCCATCTCATCGGAGTATGCAAGTGAGTCAGTGAAGGCGTCGTAAAGGCTTTTTGGAAGCCACGGGTACCGCGATACCAGATCGGACTTGACGGCCACGATATGCATAATCGGATAGATCCTGGTGCGGCTGTAGTAGTCCGCCTCCACTTCTGGAAAATTTGGAAAGAGGCGCTCCACCTCAGGATCGTCGAGCCAATGCTGCTCGACCTCCTCAATTACAACTATCGCGTCGAGCTTGCCCTGTGCGAAGAGCGTCTCGACCGGCTCAGACTCAACGGTCATGCTTACGCCTTTCGAAACAAAAGGCACAAGCTCTTCACGTTCTGTTACCCACTGGATCTCCTCAGGATGGACTCCATACTCGTGCTCGAGCATCCCGCGAACCCACAACATGGTGGTGGTTTGATACATCGGGGTCCCGACACGCTTGCCTCTCAAATCCTGAGGTGTCGAGATCCCCCTCCCTTTGCGAATCAACATGAACTGCTGGCGAAACATCCGATATGGAAAGATTGGCAGAGCGATGAATCCTTGGCCCCGCTCCTTTGCCATCAAGTAGGAGGAGAGGGAGAGTTCGCTGACATCGAACTCCTCGTTGCGAATCATTCTCTGGTGGCGATCCCAGGCGTCCGACATCGGGAGCACTGTGAGATCAATTCCAAGCGGCGAAACCTGACCCGATATCAATGCAATCGTACGATCGTACTCCCCGACCGCCAAACTCACTTGACATTTACCCATTCCCACCCCGCACTACGACGTAGTGCTGCTCCCTTCATGATCGAACTCACTGGCACTCTATCACATGCTCAGCTGCCCCTCGTCGGCTAATGACGGATGCGGTCGACCAATACATCTGCACCTTTATGCCTTAGGAGAAGTTTCGTATCCGCAGTTCGAAACCATTGTTTTCTAATTTCACGTTTCCAGACAGACGGGGCTTTAGCCTGCCCGATGTTGCCAACAAGAGGTAACTAGGCGGAGACTTCCTCCACCCTCGGCGGTCTCTTCGCAAAAAGAACCTTATCCATGAACGCGTACTTTGCAAACCACAGGATTACAAAAGACGAGATATAGGCCCCATCGACCACTGCGACCTGAGCCAGATGCGAAGCCCCCAGTATGCCTTTATGCGAAGAGGCGAAGTCGGCCGACCAGGTGGAAAAGACCAGCGAGAGCAGCGCCATGACAAAGTAGGGAACCACCTCTTTGGAAAGGTGGGACTTACCGTGCTTCTCCCATGCCCAGTACCTGTTCATGAAGTACGACGGCACCGCGCCCGCCACTGTTGCGAAAATAGACGAGCCCCGGGCGTCGAAGATCTGAAAAATGCCGTACGAAGCTATGAAGACCACCTGCGAGATCACGAAAGATATCCCAGACCCAAGAGTGTAGCGAAATGCCCTCCGGCCAACTGGGCTTCGCAGCCAATGCCTAAACTCATTGGAATAAGAAGTCATACCAAGAAGTTTAGGTCCCCTGGCTCAAAGAGTCCGGCGCCGACGGCAATCTGGGTCAATCAGGAGAGCAGCGAATGAATTTAGGTAATGTACTGATCACGGGAGGCTCAGGCTTCATCGGGTCGCATCTCGTCAGGCTCGCTCTCGAGAGCTCCCGAAGCGTAACGGTGGTAGACCTCCAGCCTGATTCCAATCCCGATGCCAGGCATGTGGCTTTAGATATCTCGGACCGACAGTCCCTGTTCGAAGGCCTTCCCAATCAGATCGACACCATCTTCCATCTAGCCGCTAAGACATCGGTTCTCCAGTCCATCAATGATCCTCGGGGCGTCTTCGAGACAAACGTCGTCGGAACGCAGAATCTGCTTGAATTTGCTCGCGACAGAGGATCAAAACGAATGTTGCTTGCGTCTACGAACGCGGTTGTCGGCAACTTAGCAAATGGAAGAATAACCGAAGACTCACCTATGCGTCCGCTAACGCCTTATGGCTCGTCAAAGGCTGCAGCCGAGGTCCTCTCCAATGCCTATGGTTCCAGCTATGGTATGGCAGCCACTCATCTCAGACTGACAAACGTCTATGGGGAGGGGATGTCAAAGAAGGACTCTATAGTGCCTAGACTCATGCGAACGGCGATCGGCCTCTCCAAGTTCTCGATCTACGGCGACGGTGAGCAGTACCGCGACTATGTTTACGTCAAAGACGTGGTACGAGCCTTCGTCGAGTTGGCTACCAAGGTTCACCAAGGGCCGGTGATCATAGGATCGGGCGTCTCTATCTCAGTCAATGCCCTAGTAGAAAAAGCATCGAGGGTTACCGGGGTCGCTATCCCGTTCGACCGCGTGGAGGCCAAACCAGGGGAAATGCGGGGCGTCAGTGTGGACATCTCTTTGGCTAAGTCTCTGGGGCTGAAGTTCGAAGTCGAGATCGACCAAGGACTCAAAAGAGTATGGCAGGACTTCAAATCCAATCCAGAGATCCAAATCCAATGACACGCACGACTCAGCCTCAGGTATCTTTCTAGATTATGAGTTTCATTGGTCTTGATGTCGGAACCACGTCAGTGAGGGCGATTGCCTTCGACGAAGACGGCGAGAGTCTTGCCTTCTCTTCGCGCCTGCTCTCAACAGTGAATCGCGGTCCCGGACGGATCGAACAGGATCCAGAACAGATGCTGCGATCATCCATAGAGGTGCTAGAAGATTTGGCCGACAGGCTGCCCTCCCCGCCCAGAGCTATAGGAATTGCCAACCAGCGTGAAACAGTGACGGCCTGGCATAAAGAGAAACTGAAGCCCATTGCCCCAGCCATCTCCTGGCAGGACCGCAGAGGAGCTCCGCGGTGCAGGGAACTGAGGCGGTTAGGAGCCGAAGAACATGTCAAAGAAGTAACCGGGTTACGGCTCGACCCCTATTTCTCGGCGACCAAGTACTCTGAGATCGCTTCATCGCTAAGCGGCATACCCTTAGCAGATGTCGCCTTGGGGACGATAGACAGCTGGCTCGTGGCAAAGCTCACCGGACATGGCTCGCCAATCACCGACTTCACCAATGCCTCGAGGACTTCGCTCTTCAACATCAACTCCGGAGGCTATGACGAGTCAATGGGAGCGCTTTTTGACGTTCCCCTCGAACTCCTCCCCGCACCTCTTCCCTCGAATTCTATGTTCGGGGAGATATCTTGCCGCGAGCTTTCAAAGTGGCAGGGTGTCCCGATTCACGCGGTCCTAGGAGACCAGCAGGCCTCTCTGTTCGGCCAACACTGCTTCGGCTACGGCGAATGCAAAGCGACCCTTGGCACCGGCACCTTCATTCTCGCCAATACCGGAAATCAGAGACTTGGAGCACAATCCGGGCTGATCACCTCAATCGCCTGGGAGCTGAGTGGCATCGGAACCACCTATTGCCTGGAAGGCTCCATCTTCTCAACGGCGTCCACGCTGCAGTGGCTGATCGATGTCATGGGACTAGCCGAGAGCATTGAAGAGCTTGGCTCTCTTGCACGTTCGATTCGCAGCTCCGAACAGGTGGCCCTTATCCCGTTCTTTGACGGAACTGGATCTCCGTGGTGGGCTGATAGCTCCTCGGCAATGATCGCGGGTCTCGACACCTCGAGTTCCAAGGCACACGTAGCCAGAGCAGGCTTCGAATCGATCGCGTTGCAGACGGCTTTCGTCACCGACGAGATAGCGACTCAGCTGGGCGGTCCGATCCAAACGCTGACACTAGACGGCGGCCTTTCGAATCTAGACTTTCTCTGTCAGCTAATCGCAGATCAGGCGAGTTTGCGATGCAATGCCTCATCGATGGCCGAGGCCACAGCATTTGGAGTTGCAATGATGTCAGCTGTAGGAATCGGAGCCATCGAGTTGGAAGAGATCGCAAGCGCGAGTCGGATACGACAGAGCTTTGATCCCTCAGCCAACCGGGCGGCCCCGAGATCCAGATCCAAAAAATGGAGCGGCTATCTAGCAAAACTTGGCCTAGTTGATGAGTGACGACAGCTTCACATCACCTATACGGGCGATTGCCTCTAGCTGTGCCCGTTCGAGATCCCTGAATGGACGCTCAGGCCGACCCAACAGAAGCGCGACCTTGGATCGGTGCATCATAACCAGAGTAACGTCAGAGGGTTCGTTCCTCTCCCCGGTGGAACCGATCGCAACTCCTTTCACATAGGCATCCACCCATCCCGGAACTGGTGCAGCGCCCTTCGAGGCGATGACCACGTTGTTCGACATATCGAACGCCGCCACCCACAGAGCGGCGTAGTCGAAGCTGAGCCGAGCAAGCAGTTCGTCAATCAACTCCGCCCTACTCTCTTTCTCCACAATTGCCGCAGCTGTCAAAATCGGATCAAGCCGCGAATCCTTGTCAGAATTTGGCTCTATGCTGACGTTCTCGACATCTACGCCATCAACTTCCTGAACCTCGCGAACCATCAGGTCCACCATCTCATCGTTCGGGAGATCGACTATCAGCTCGTCGATCACCCTGCCGGCACCACGCTCAAGGATCTCGATGCCGACAAGATCACCTTTCACCGAGCCAATACGGGATGCGACAGCTCCAAGAGCGCCAGGACGATCATCCAACCATATTCTTAAGACATAACGAGCCACGGAGCGATCCTACAGTGACATTGTTACAACGAAGTTTCAGCTTCAATGCGGTTTGGTTAAACACCGGTTAACGCATGTTCTAGAGTTTCGGTAAAGCCCTTTTGAGGTTGCGCAAAGCTTGGTGGATTCTCTGTTCATTCTCGATAAGAGCAAAACGAACGAATCCTTCTCCACCGGGTCCAAACCCAGCACCTGGAGACACCGCTACTTGCGCCTCGGAAACGAGGAACTTGGCGAAATCAAGCGAACTCAAGTCCTGGTACGGCTCCGGAATCTCTCCCCATACAAACATGGTTCCCCTGGGCTTTTCGATTTGCCAACCTATCCGGTTCAGTCCTTCACAGAGAACATCTCTTCTCCCCTGGTATATCGCGTTCACCACCGGAGGGTATGAGTCGGCCTCGTTCAAGGTCACTGTGGCCGCAATTTGAATCGGCTGAAAAGTGCCGTAGTCCAGATAGCTTTTCAACTTGGTAAGCGCTCCGACGACCTCTTTGTTCCCCACCATGAAAGCCGAGCGCCAGCCTGCCATCGAATATGACTTTGTCAAGGTGTAAAGCTCGACAGCTACGTCCTTCGCGCCGGGGACCTGCAGGACCGACGGGGGCTTGTATCCATCAAATGCGGTATCCGAGTAGGCAAAGTCATGAACGACAACTACCTCCCGCTCCCGGGCAAACTCAACGATCTTAGTCATCCAATCGAGATCGACGCTGGTCGTGGTGGGGTTGTGGGGAAACGAGATGACAATCACGCGCGGTCTTGGCCATGAAGACTCGAAA
>JAJZIP010000185.1 GCA_021810525.1 Actinomycetes bacterium
CCTGAGATCAAAGTAGCTGTAGTCCAGGGAGCGGGTAAACGGGCCTTTAGTGTCGGAGTCGATCTCAAGGAACGCCAGACACTGAGCGATGATGCTGCAGATGAGTACAGAAGAGCTGTGGTTTTCCCGTTCTATCTCGCCATGAATGAGCGGACCAAGCCGATTATTGCAGCTGTTTCTGGATACTGTCTCGGGGGAGGCTTCGAGCTTGCACTTGCCTCGGACGTCATTGTAGCCGGCGAGTCGTCACAGTTTGGTCTGCCGGAGGCAAGATGGGGACTGATTCCAGCGGGAGGGGCTTTGCAACTCCTTGCCCGAATCGTGGGTCCTTTGCGAACTAAGGAGCTTGCCATGACCGGTCGCCGCGTTGATGCGCAGGAGGCGTATGCCATGGGGGTCGTCTCTCATCTGGTGATGGATGAAGCGGTCGAGGAGAGGGCAATCGAGATAGCCAAGATGATTGCGGGTAATGTCCAAACGGCCATCAAAGGAGTCAAGCGCTGCGTGGATCACTTGGTCGGTTTTCGCCAGGGCTTTGACTTTGATATAGAGGTTTCCAACGTCTGCTACTTTTCCCCCGAGCGGAAGGCCGCTCTTGGAAAGTTTGGGGACCAGTCGAAACCGGGATCGGCTGAAAGAGTCTAAAGGGTGTTTGAAATGGAGAAAGTTGCAGTTATAGGAGCCGGAAGCATGGGTCGCCAGATCGCCCTCCATTGCGCATTGAAGGGTATCGACGCGTCTCTTTACGATCTTTCAGGTGACGTGCTGAAAAGTGCCAGGAAGTTCTCTGATGAGTACTTGGAATCGCGCGTTGTGAAGAATCGCATTACAGATGAACAGCGCAAACAGGCATCTGCAAGGATGATTTATGCCGACTCGCTGGAAAGCTGCGTTGCGGGAGCCTCAGTGGTGATTGAGGCTATAATCGAGGATTTTGCCCCGAAGGCGGAACTGTTCAAGACCCTGGGCCAGCTGTGTTTGCCGCCAACCATACTGGCGTCGAACAGCTCCAACATTGTTGGATCACGGCTGGCGAGCGTGACTGAGGGTCCGGAAAGGGTTATAAATCTTCATTTCTTCAATCCTGTGCTCGTAATGGATCTGGTGGAGGTTGTGCTTCATCCCTCCGTCACTCCCGATGTCGAAAGGGCCGCCCTAAAGTTTTGCAACGACATCGGACGCACCTCTATAGTAGTGCGCAAAGAGGTGCCGGGATTTGTCGTTAATCGGATCTTTCGGGCATTGACACGCGAGGCGATGAACCTGTTGGAAGGGGGTTATGCCTCGGCGGAGGATATCGACTTGGCGGTAACCAGGGGATTGGGACATCCCATGGGACCGTTCTATCTAATGGATGTCGCCGGGGTCGATGTCACGTATCTGGCCCGGCTTGACGAATATCGGGAGACTGGCGACGAATCAGCAAAGCCAAACGAGATCCTCAAGAAGCTTTATAGCGAGGGACGCTGGGGAAAGAAGGTCGGAAAGGGCTTTTACGACTATCCAGAAGTCAAAGAGCCTGGAGGAGCACAGTGAAACAGCTCGAAAACTTCGAGGAGCTTTTGCCGATGCTCAAAAGCGGTTCAAGCATTGTCATGCACTCTGCCGCTGCCGAACCTCGCTGGCTTGAGGAACAACTCGCTCTTTGCGGATCGGAGCTTAAAAACATCGACATCTATATGCTTTCGCCGATGGGCTTGGTTCCATTTGCTTCTTTGGCACCTAAACACATTAAGATCCACGCCTGGGTTCCGGGCCGTGGACTGAGGAGCGTTGCAGGTAACGACAGCATTCAGTACTATCGCTACCCACTTTCTCAGATTCCGGATCTCTACCTGTCATCCAAAAAGCATGCTGACTTTTTGTTCTTGCACGTCTCGCCGCCAGATGATCAGGGCCGGATGTCTCTGGGAGTTTCGGTCGACTATATGCCGGCAGTGTTGGCAGGGCGGCCGCTGGTGGTTGCGGAGATCGATGCAAGCATTCCGCACACTTTTGGTGACACCCTCATAACTGAAGACCAGATTGATTATTGGATTTCCACCGACGAAGGCCCACTTGAAGTCACCTCCCCTCCGATTGACGATGGTGAACGCCGTATAGCTCAGCTTGTCGCAGATCTTGTCAGAGACGGTGCCATTCTTCAGACTGGTGTCGGTTCGATTCCGGATGCGATGCTGCAAGCGCTCGCAAGCAATCCCCCGCGGGATCTCGGCATCCACACTGGCGTCTTTACCGAGGGCGTCATTGAGCTGGCAAATACCGGTAACGTCACAAATGCCACCAAGCCGCATTCACGAAAGATGGTTACCGCTATGGCTTGGGGAACCCCGCCACTTTACAAATACCTGGACCAAAACGACGAGGTAGAGATCAGGGCCTGTTCTTTCACTCATGATCCCCAAGTCCTTAGAGAGATGGATCATCTTTATGCGATAAATAGTGCCCTCCAAATAGATCTCGCAGGAAGGGCGAATGCCGAAGCGCTCAAGGGCCGGATAATATCGGCGCCTGGTGGTCTCCCCGATTTTGCACCGGCCGCGCGCGCTGCCAGCAATGGTCTCAGCATCGTGGCCCTGCGTGCCACATCCAGGGATGGCAAGAGCAGCAATATCGTGCCGATCTTCCCTGAAGAGGCTCCGATCACCCTCTCCCAAGGCCAGATTGACTTCGTGGTTACAGAATTTGGTGCCGCAGATTTGAGAGATCTGTCTCCGTCTCAATGGGCCAAAGCTTTAATTAGAGTTGCACACCCGGATTTTCGTAGTGACCTTGCCCGCAGCATTGCTTAGAGCCTAGAGTGTGAACCAGTAGAGGAGGATTCCAGTGACCCAAAGCTTGACCGAGGTATCCAGACATGGGGACGTGATCTTGCTAGAGTTCAATAACCCAGGAATGCTCAATGCGCTCGACACAGTCATGGGCGAGGAAATAGTTGAGATTTTGGAGTCGGTGAACTCCGAATTCACTCCGGTGGTAGTGATGACCGGCAAGGGACGCGCCTACTGCGCCGGCGGTGATATCAAACTCATGGCCCGTGGCGAAGCCGGTGTTGACTACATGCGCAGAATGAACCGCCTGGTGAAGGCTATTGCGTATCACGACGCAGTGATAATTTCAGCCGTGAACGGTCTCGCCTATGGTGGCGGTTTTGGCCTCGTTCTGGCGAGTGACATTGTCTTTGCAGCCTCGGATGCCAAGCTTGCTATGGTGCACGGGGATATCGGTCTTGTGCCTGACATGGGCGCTCACTTCTTCTTGCCTCGAGTGGTTGGAATGAATTATGCCAAGTTCCTTTTATGGATGGGCGAGCCTATCGATGCGCGCGAAGCCGAGCGTGTAGGCATCGTTCATCAGGTGTGTGAACCGGATAAGCTGGTCTCGGAGACATTGGAATTTGCTCAGAAGCTCTCACAGAGGCCACGTGAGGTACTGCGTCTGTCGAAACAGCTTCTCAACAATCTTCCGACTATGACCTTGGAAGATTTGCTCGAGGGCGAGTCTGATGCCCAGGTGGCATGTTTCAAGACCGAGGACCATAAAGAGCGGCTCAAGGCGCTTCTTGAGAAGCGAAAGTAGAGACCAGGCCTGAGTTCGCTTCGAGACTGGGTCCCTGCCTGTTTTGTGGAGTCATCGTTTCAAGTTGTTACTTGCAACTCAGCTGTATGGGTTCGAAAGCGGTTTTTGCCAGTGCCGATTCAGCCTCCGAGGACTACAGCTTCGTCGGAGTCCGGCTCTGCGAAGCGCAGTCCGCTCGCGACATGGATGTAGTCATCGGTAAGTGCAGAGAACTCCTCTTCTTCAAGGAACTTGGTCAGGTAGACCTCGGACTTCTTCCTATGCTGTGCTGTGAGAATCAGCAGGAGATCACGATCACGTTGACTGAGGCATTCGAGAATCATCTGGTGTTCTCGAATGATCTCCTCACGCGTCGTCTCGCTGACGAGATAAACGGCCCTGTAGGGCTCGGTAAGTCGCCACAGACGTCCCACCTCCTCCTCGAAAAGGCTCATCTCCGCGAGGGCGAAGATCGCGAAGTGGAACTCCCTATTCAGCCGTACAAGGTGGTTCACGCTATCTTTTGCTTGGACAAGCGCTGACTCCAACTCCTTCAGTCGGTCGAAGGTATCTTGATCTGGCCAACAGATGCTTTGAAGCAACTCGGTTTCGAGAAGCTCGCGCATTCGATATGCCTGCTGGAGCAGGCCTGCGCTGAGCCGGGTCACCACATACCCGCGATTGCGTTGATATGTCACAAGGCCTTCAGCCTCGAGTCCCTGTAGTGCTTCACGAATCGGACTTCGGCTGACGTTGAGCATGTCAGCAACTTCCGCTTGGCGTACGCGTTGACCTGGAACCAACACCCTTCGAAGTATCAAGTCGCGTATCTGGTCGATCATCACGTTGTCTGACATAGGTTCCTCGCATTGTCGGCGCGTCGAAGCGGAGGAACGACAAGCAACCTGCCTTGGGCATTCTTTGTCTCAAATCCATTCCAACGAGCCATGACTAATTCGCTTTCAAAACAAAACTAGAGCCTTTTGCATGGGAACAACTGACGAGAAGGAACTTTATTTCCTTGCCCGCCGGGGAAATCGGCTCATAATTCCCCAAAGGAGCTATGCGCTGGCATCGCCTAAAACGAGGTTCCGTCCACTCTTGCTTCACCGCTTTAGGCTCGGCAGCGGGCCAAGAAAAGAACCATCCGAATACGATTCTGGATGCGCAGCTAACGGGAAAATCGTCTCCAGTCCTCATCGTTAGCAGGCGAGGGCTGGAACAACCTAATCGGAGCTTTGCTCGACTTGATGACCGGCCTTTCTTGCCGAGCCGGTCGAACCCTTCATGTGCAATCGGGTCCCAATCTGGATGATCTCTCTGCAATCTACCCCCGTCTCAACGTCTTATGGTTCTGACCTCCGTTCACAACCTTTCCAATGGCCACTAAACCTCAGAGTCAGAAATTGCATGCATTTATGTAGACAATATTATCTTTTTGGGGTGTTAGCAAAAGTTATTTGCTCTTGGTTTCGAAGAGGCGGGTCATCTAGAGTGGGGCAGGCGCAAGTTTGGGCTACGTCTGCCCTAGTTTCTAGTCCTCCACTAGTTCCGGTTCCTCGAGTTCCGGTTCCTCGAGGATGATGTCCTCGGGTAGGGTTTGGGGCGTTTGTGCCAGTTTTGAGGGCCACCAGTTGTATTTCCCCAGAAGGACGACGATCGAGGGGACGAGCAAGGTTCTGACGAGGAAGGTATCCATGAGGATTCCCAGCGCGAGACCAAAGCCTATCTCCTGCACTTGGGCGTTACCCTGCGACGCAAAGCCGAGAACCGCAAAGGTACCTGCGAGCACCAGACCGGCCGAGGTGACAGTTGATCCGGTGGCGTTCAGTGCTGCTGTGACGGCATCCTTTAGGTTCATATGATGGGCTTCTTCGCGGATTCGAGTCATGACCAAGATGTTGTAGTCTTCGCCCAAGGCCAGAAGGAAGAGGAATAACAAGAACGGCAGGACAAATGACAGACCTTTGTGCCCGAGCAGGTCGACGAAGACCAGAACATCGAGTCCCAAGGCGGCCAGATACGAGAGCACTACCGATACGACCAGGTATAGCGGCGCAACAGAGGACCGCAATACGATCGCGAGCAGGAAGCCGATTATGATCACCACGATTGGCACGATTCGGACAAGGTCCGAATTGGATGCCGATGATATGTCGTAACTCGCTGGTGCTTGACCTGCGACACCATCAGCCGAGGCTCCGTAATGCACTCCGAGAGTTGCCACCTGCGCCCGGATGGAGGGCACGGCGTTCAGAGCAGCTGTGGTGGAGGGGTTGCCGGCTGCAAGAGTGGTCTCGAAGAGGACGGTCTTCCCATCAGCTGAAATGTACTGGAACTCTGCTCGGTATGAGTTGTAAAGAGCCGGTGTCACTGAGCTTGAGCTTGTGCCACTGGCTGCAATCGGTTGAGAGGTTGGCAGCAGTTTTGGATTGCCAAGCGCCGAATGTAGGGCGCTTAGCTGCGCGGCGGTTAGCTGAGTTCCTATGGGATTGAACGGTCCAGACACTGTCTTGAACTGCGGAGACTTTGCGAGTGCGTGTTCGA
>JAJZIP010000186.1 GCA_021810525.1 Actinomycetes bacterium
GAGGGGACTCTCCTCAATGCGTGAACCGGCTTGGCCGTAGCTCTTGAGTTCTTCCTGGTCGTACACTCCGAGTTCTCCAAGCGTCGCAAAGAGGCCGATGGCACTGTGACCGGTGGAGAGTACGAAGCGGTCGAGGTACGAGCCGTCATTCTGCCGTCTCATGACGCGGAAATATAGATGAGCAAGTACATCTGCGAGTGCGAGTCCCTGGCCCGCATAACCTTGACCTCTTTCGAGGCACATGTCAAGTACTCGCCTTCTGATGTGCAGCGCAGCGGTGATGCTGTCGACTTTTCCTAAAAGTTCAGTACCCAAAGACATTATTTACCTCCTGCTTTCTTTACTGCAAAGTTTGCAATGGTTTCAGCGTCTAGTCCAAGAGTTGCGCGTAGGTGGTTTAGTGGCCCAGACCCTGCCCAATTATCGGTTACGCCAAGTGGATGTAATCTGGTCGCAATGCCTGTTTGCGCAATCGCTTCGGCGACCGCGGAGCCGAGTCCTCCGATAACCGAATGATTCTCGACCGTTATGACACGTTCGAAATTCCTCACAAAGCTGGTAACTGCAGCGCGGTCGAAGGGCTTAATAGTTGGTACGTGCAGTAAAGCTGCGGAACCGCCCCGGCTTCTAAGGAGATCCGCTGCCTCGAGTGCCCATTGGGTGCCGAGTCCAGTTCCAATGAACGCAATGTCGTGTCCTTCGCGGAGTAAGACTGGCGCTCCGACCGTAAATTCATAGCCTGGTTCGAGGATTCCAGCAACCTGTCCCCGCAACCCCCGCATATATACGGGACCGGGAGTCACTGTAGCAGCGCGCAAAGCAGCGGCCAATTCGGTAGCATCCATTGGGTCAATCACTGTCATCCCTGGAATGGAGCGCATAATAGCGAGGTCGTCGGTTCCTTGATGACTTGCACGAAATGGAGTAGTTATGCCGGGTAGAAATCCCATAATGATTGCAGTGCGGTGGCCGGTCGCAAGGGCCATTTGTACCTGATCACAAGCACGACGAGCAGCAAACACGCTGTAAGTTACCGCTATGGGAAGAAAATCGGTTTTCGCAAGTCCACCTGCAATCCCCATCATGTTTTGTTCTGCCATACCAACCTGAAAGAACCTTTCAGGGAAAGCTTCTGCGAACGGCACTATGTCAGTATACTTCGAGAGATCCGCCGAGAGGACGACGATTTCTGGCCGCTGTTTTCCCAACTCAACCAATGCGGCTGCGAAGGGACTATCGACGACGGGGGCATCGCCGATAGTCCTCGCCGGCACTCGCCGGATCTCTGATAGGACCGTAGTTGTTTCTTGCATCTATGTCTCTCCTTTCACACCTGTCACCAGGGGTGATGTTTCTCGTTAGTTGTTAGTACTGTTACGTCTGGTCGATGCATGAAGTCCGGTTGCAAGGTGCTTCCGAGTCCGTTGCCTCCTGGAATACTCAGGGTTCCACCACGTACAGATAAGGGCAAGTCGAGGACATCTCGGTAATAACCTTCAATGAAACCCCGGACCACCTCAAGCGCAATGCAGTTTGGTTGGCTGGCGGCGAGGTGTATGTTGGCCAACGCAGTAACCGGGCCAGTACAGTCATGAGGTGCAAATGATAGGTGGTAGGTACCTGCAAGTTCTGCTATCCGGCGGGCTTCGGTGATACCACCGGTCCATGCGACATCAATAAGAACGACGTGAGCAGCTGCACGCTCCAATGCTTCCCTAAAAGGAAACCGGGAGATGAGCCGCTCACTTACTGCTTGTGGAACTCGTGACTCCTTTACAAGACGAGCAAGATCATCGGGACTGTCGGGTTGGATGATATCCTCCATCCAAAGAACCGAGAGTGGTTCGACTGCTCGACAGATTCGAAGTGCCATGTTTATGTCCCATCGACTATGTCCTTCGACCAGGATTTCAATACTGTTTCCCACTGAATCGCGGACTTTCTCTAGCATTTCTAGCCCAGTGCTGAGATCCTGGATAGATAGATAGCTCCCAGAAGGACCCATTGATTGCCATCCAGCCGGACCCGTTGAAGAAGCTGATTCAATCTGAGGCGCGAATCGATCCCATGGCCACAGCTTCAGTCCCAGATAGCCATTGCCCCGAAGTTCAGAGGCGAGTGAACCCGCGTCCTCCAGAGCGTGGTTCCAGTCGAGGTACGGTCCAGCATTGACGCAAGTGTTATAAACCGGGATAGTCGTTCGGCAAGCACCGCCAAGCAACTGATAGATTGGCTGGTTAACAACTTGCCCAAATGCGTCCCAAAGTGCAATATCGAGCGCTGAGATCGCACGCATTTCTGCACCAGCGGAGCCGAAGAAACCCACGTATGAGTACAGCTTGTTCCAGTGCTGTGTGATTGTAGCAGCCGATTCTCCGACCAGGAGTTCGGCTGCTAATTCATGGATAATCGCTTCCACCGATCTAGGAAGGTAGTAAGTCTCGCCGAGGCCAACTGCACCATTTGACGTATGCACGAGTACCCAAAGCAAATTTGGCTGCGCTTCCCATCTGATCGTATCAATGGAAGTCACTCGTCCAATAGCATTCTGGTCTAGTGAACTGGCAGCCATGTCAATCAACGTCACAAATCTGGGATTGATACTGGCTCGTTTTTCTGATTGTTGTGGATTCAAAGTTAGAAGATGTCAAAGGAGCGATCCTCCGTTTACTTGTAGTACTGTGCCGGTAACGAACGCGGATTCGTCGCTTAGGAGAAATAGCACTCCATTTGCTATGTCATGAGGCGTGCCAAGCCGACCAAGTAGCGTTCGAGATGCTGCAATCGAGCGCGCCTCGTCTGATGCAGCCTGTAACATTGGCGTGTCAATCGGACCAGGCGAGATGCAATTCACCCGCACGAGGTTCGGGGAGACTTCACGTGCAAGTGACTTCGAGAATGCAATTACAGCTCCTTTCGCGGCTGCATACGCTGCAGAAGGGCGAATTGAGCCAAATTCGCCAGCTGTTGAAGCGAAATTTACGATAGAACCTTCTCCGGATTCCAACAAGCGAGGGATAATCGCACGGCAAGACGCCAATACGGTCATCAAGTTGGCGGTGAGCATTTCTTGCCAATCTCCTGGTGTAGTGGCAACAAAGTCTATGATCCGCCAAAATCCCGCAGTGTTGACAAGAGCGTTGGGGCGTCGACCCAGCGCTGTTTCGGCGTCGTTCAAGAAGCGTTCAAAAGTGCTCAGGTCGGCGGAGTCGGCTGGTTTGGAGAAAATCGAGGCGCCTTTATTTTGCAGATCTCGCGTTATCTCATCAAGTGGATCAGATGCGAGATCTGTCAGTGCGAGGCTGGCACCTTGATTAGCTAACACTTGACAGACCTCACGCCCAATTGATCCTGCTGCACCGGTTACTACGACCATCTTGTTCTTCAAGCGCATATTTATCTCCTGGATAGCTTGGTAAGACGAAATTTCGTCTCATTCTTGAAAGTCCTTGACAACTGTTTGTGAATCTGTGTAATGTACACTACATGAAGATGGCCAAGTGGTCAAGCCACTAAGTTATCAAGTTATCAAGAGTTAAATCCTGGGATATTTCTCGGTTGAGTTGTGTGGCAGCATCGTTTGGGGAGTTCATTTTGTGAAGATTACTGACGTTGAAACATATGCCGTAGGTGCTGGTTGGAAGAACTGGCTCTTTGTACGGGTTATAACAGATGAGGATCTGTACGGCATCGGTGAGGCGACGCTTAACGGTTTTGCGCTGACGTGCGAGGCAGCGGTTCAAGAACTTAAGAGTCTTGTGATTGGTTTAGATCCCCGTGAGATTCGAAGGAACATTCGAATGATGATGGAGAGGGTTTCGAACGACGGAGGACCTATCCATCATGCGGCGGTCGCAGGGATCGAAGAAGCTTGCTGGGACATTCTAGGAAAGTCGCTTGGCGTACCTGTGTACCAGTTGTTTGGCGGAAAAGTAAGAGATTGGGTAGATTGTTATGCAAACGGCTGGTACCGCACAGAACGTTCGCCTCAAGCATTTGCGGCGCTTGCTCGCGAGGCCACGAGTCGAGGGTTCAAAGCTCTCAAATTTGACCCCCTAGGTACGACCAGTGGTTTCTTCGAACCAAGCGATCTTGAGGTCTCACTTGAAATCATTGGAGCAGTCCGAGAAGCTGTTGGACCTGGAGTGCGGCTTCTTATTGATCTTCATGCCCGGCTCAGCGAGTCAGAAGCGGTGGCATTTATAGCTAAGTGTGGCGGCTTTGATATCTTTTGGTGGGAAGAGCCTACAACAAGGGAGCGTGAAGCTCCCACTAATAGTGTTGCGGCACGGGTTACGGATCGGATAGCATCTGGCGAAAGTTTTGCTAGCGTTGGTCAGTTCCTTACACTAATGCAAGGTAGATCAGTATCCATCTATCAACCAGAGCCTATGTCTTTGGGAGGCATTCTTCCTACAATAGCGGTGGCTGAAATTGCGGGAGCCGATGGTGCCTGGATAGCGCCCCACCAAAGTGGAGGACCAGTTGCAACTGCAGTATGTCTACAACTCGCGGCAATTCTGCCGAACTTTTTGATTCAGGAGCATTTTGATCCATTCAATGATCCGTGGACAAGTTCCCTGGTTACCTGGACTCCTCAGCTTGATCCCATGACTGGCCGACTGGAGATTCCGAGTGCACCAGGACTTGGCCTGGACCTAAATTTGGAGACTGTCGCTGCCCATCCTTATGATCCGCGTGCTTTTCTCGACGTTACAGCAAATGGATGGGAGAAGCGACTTGGCCAAAGTGCCGATATCGAAATTAATACTTTAGGGGCAAAAAATGAGTAAGCCAAAATCGACGGGAAGCAAGCGGGTCAGTAGTCAGATCACGGAAGTTCCGAATGCGGAAGATATAAATGTTGCGACAGAGCCGCTAGCACGTTCTCGGCGAAAGCGCGAGGATGGTTCTCGACTGCCTATTTCGCTAATTGAGAAGAATACAGCGGGTGCGCAGGCTATCGAATCGATCAAGAAACTTATAGTTTCTGGCATACTCAAGCCTGGTGAAGCGCTACCGGCCGAGCGTGATCTTGCCGCGATGCTTGGCATTAGTCGACCAACACTTCGTGAGGCAATCGGAGCTCTTTGTGCTATGAATGTGCTCGATTCTAGACATGGTGATGGGACATTTGTGACGTCTCTTGAGCCAGCTTTGTTACTCGAACCAATCAACTTTCTTCTCCGCGTAGACGAGAAGGCGATTCTCCATCTATTTGAGGTTAGGCGTGTGCTTGAGGTGGGCGCGGCGCGCATTGCGGCACCTCGTATAACTGAGGAGGAGATCGCGGCGCTAGTTCACCTTGTTGAGTCCGCGTACAAATCGCTAGATCAACCGACGCGATATCTCCAATATGACTATGACATTCATACCGCCATCATCAAATCCACTGGTAATCCACTTTACATAAGTCTTTATGAAAGCATTAGTCAGCTTTCACTTAAAAGTCGGCAGCGTACAGCGAGTGTCGCGGCAACGCGTGAGCGAGCCCATGAAGATCACGTAGCAATAGTTGAGGCACTTAGAAGCCACGACGGAGAGAGAACTGCTCGAGTGATGCAGGCGCATCTTGAAATTGTGGAGCGCTCGTTCAGATCGAACTTCCTAGGAGAGGGATAAATGAGGCTTGTTACATTTAGACACAACGGCAGCGTCAGTGCAGGGTTGCTGCATGGATCAAAAGTGTGTGACCTGTCTCCTCTTGTTCCAGGTGGTCTGGATTGTATTGATGACCTTATTCGTCTAGGTGAGAAGACAACGTCGGTGCTCGAGCAAGCGCAAGCAAGTGATGCGCTACCACAATGGGAGCTGGAAGAGGTAGAACTACTTTCACCAATTCGTCGGCCAGGGAAGATTCTCTGTGTAGGTCTCAATTATCAGGATCACTGTCGTGAAACGAAAACTCCAGTACCTCGGACTCCGATCATTTTCGCGAAGTTGCCATCGGCGATTGTTGGTCCGGGGGATGTGATTGAACTTCACGAAGATCTTACCACGGAACTCGATTGGGAAGCGGAACTAGTTGTTGTCGTAGGCACGTCCATTGGCCCAGGTCGGCCCGGATCCCTCCGGAGTGTATTCGG
>JAJZIP010000187.1 GCA_021810525.1 Actinomycetes bacterium
GACTTATTGGCACCATTCGTCGACAATGAAGTAGCTGCCGTGGGCCCACGATCGAACAACGTCGCAGGGGAGCAGTTGATTCAGGAGATTCCATACAAAAGCTACGAGCCCGACTCCCAAAGAGAGTTTGCCCAGGCCTGGCGAAGGGCACATGTTGGACAAATTACCGAGACTGGCCGACTCGGAGGCTTCTGCCTCGCCGTGCGTTCACAAGCCTTGAAGGAAGTGGGCGGATTCGATGCAGGGTACGAAACCGAAGAATTTGTGGACGATGATCTGAGTATGAAGCTCCGAACCAAAGGACGGCGGCTACTGATCGCGCATGGATGCTTTGTCCATCGAGTTCCGAATTCGGGGAATAGCCTCACAGAGGTCGAGCGGGGTTCGGAAGAACAAAGTGATCAAGATAGGTTTCGGTCCAAATGGGGTACTGAACATGTTGTCCCTGTCTGTCTTGTTTCAGCATGTCTCATCGTCAAAGACGAGGAGCGAATGTTGCAGTCATGTCTCGACTCGATTTCAGGGGTGGCGGATGAGATCATCGTCTACGACACTGGTTCAATCGATCGAACCATCGAAATCGCGCGTGCGGCGGGGGCAAAGGTTATTGAGGGCTATTGGGACGACTCCTTTTCTCGGGCGCGTAACGCCGCGCTGGAGAATGCAACTGGAGAGTGGGTTCTATCTCTCGATGCCGACGAGAATCTTCTCGCAGATCCAGTTTCGCTTCGTAGACAGTTGGCTGATAGGCGTTCAGAACTCGAGGCCTATCTGGTCGCAATTGAAAACCTTCACGGTGCCGGAAAATCCCGCTCCGTTCATACCGCGATCCGCCTATTTCGAAGAAAGTCAGGTACGTGGCGCCATAGGCTGCATGAGCAGGTCGTAGCTACCGACGATCCCGCCCGTCCGTTTCGAGTCGGTTATCTGAGCGGCGCTCGCATCATCCATTACGGTTACTTGGCTGAGGTATTCGAGTCCAGGAAGAAAGCGGAGCGCAATTTGGCTCTTGCCAAGACGGCACTTGAGGATGACGAGGTGAGTCGACCCTATGCGTTGATGAACTACGGCCGTGCGCTGGAGTCGGCGGGCTGCGCCGAGGATGCAGTAGACGCACTCCGAGAAGCTGCATCGATTACCGAGGATCAGATCACGCAAAGGCTGGCCAGAAACAACCTGATCTACATCTTGGGTAGACTCGGCCGCTTCGAGGACGCACTCGAGCAGGTGGAAGAGCTTCGCCGGATTTCGGTCAGCCAGGTAGCCGCCGATATTGCCGAGGGACGAACGAGGATAGCCATGGGCGATGCCGAGGGAGGCCTGGCGCTGTTGGCGCGAGTTCCTCCGCGTGGTCGCGACGATGACGGAATGGAGTATGCGGCCCACATGCTTGCAGCCGTGCGGGGCGAAGCGCTGGCATCGCTGGGCCGCTTCAGCGAGGCGGCCGACGTGGTGCTGGAGGCAGTGCGGAGCGACGGAGTGCTAGAAGCTGATCTGGGCGAACTCATGCTGTGGTTGACAAAGGCAGGCAGGTCCCTTTCAGATATTGTAAATGCGCTCTCTGTGGATGATCTGATTCCTGTTTTGGGAAGGGTGCTCCGTCAGCCCCGGGTCTTGGCGGATGCGCTTTTGGAAGGGATATGGACACGATTTCCGGATCGGCTGGAACCGTTGGCTGCAGCGGGCCGCATCGGACCTTGGCTGCCGGTGGTTCGAGCACTTGTATGGTCCTCGAGGCTTCGAAAGGCCGGTTTGGATGGTGCCTGCCCGCTGGTAGCGATGGCCAAGAACGAGGATATAGATCCGCGCCTTCGAATTCTCGCAGGGGCTGCAGCGTTCGGAAGCTTCGCAGATGGTTCTGTAGTAAAAGCGGTGCATGAGGCTCGCAGCCGGCTCGATCCCGTAGCGCTTGAGGAATCAACCCAGGAGATTGGAAGGATCGCTCCCGGATTGCTGGAAGCGAGTCATGTCGACGCTATGGTCCCGCCCGTGACGACTCCACTTGTGCGTTCGAGCATGGTCGGACGAGGGCGTCAAATCTTTCTGCAAAAGCCGGCCATAAAGGTGGCGCCGGTAGTCCATCGCGGCGGTGTAAACATAGTCGGTGCTTTCGAGAGCACCTCGGTCGAGGGATATATCGCCCGCAGCTTCACCACCACGCTGAGAAGCCATGGCTTCTCGGTTTCGACCACCTCCTATCACTCTGATGGTAGGGGAGGTCCGGTGAAATGGACTCATCGTGATGACAGAAATCTCCCCTACGACGTGACACTGATGGCTCTTGCGCCCAAAGACCTTTCCAGTCTCGTAATTGAAAACGGAGCCGCAGCCTTCGAGGGACGATACATAGTAGGGATTTGGGCCTGGGACTTCGAACAGCCTTCGGAGATCATGGGCGTAGTTGGGCGCATGGTTCACGAGATCTGGGTCCCTTCTCGATTTGCCGCCGGCGCGGTCGGTCAGATCACCGACCGCCCAGTTTTGCGTGTTCCCCCTCCCGTCGTGACCTACTGGCCGGTGGACAATGCACGAAACAGGGACCGGGCCAATTCTAAGTTCACATTCATGACAGGTGTCGACTACGCTACCGGCTTTGAACGTCAGAACCCACTAGGAGCCGTCGAGGCTTTTTGCTCCGCCTTCCGTCCAGGTGAGGGACCGGTCCTAGTCATAGAGGCCACCCACTCGGAGCAGTACGTTGAAGAGCATAGGAGCCTCCTTGATGCCGTGGCCGGCCGGGAGGATATCTTGGTGGTCGACAACTTCGGAAGAAGCCCGGGAAGGACTTTGGGTAAAGTCGGAGCTAGGTCATGTTATGTTTCGCTGCATAGAAGCGAGGGGACAGGGCTGATGCTCGCTAGGGCGATGGTCCAGCGCATCCCAATAATCGTGACTGGTTTTGGGTTCAGCCAAGAGTTTCAGGGCGCACAGGACAGCTTTCAGATCCCCTTTGCCCTTGCTCCAATCCCTGACCACGAACTAAGGTGCCTTCCCGGCGGCAGGTGGGCGGAACCAAATCTTGAACGTGCTGCCAGGGCGATGCGGCTTGTCGTCGAAAAGCCCAAACTGGTCGCCGCAACGGTGCAAAAGGCCAGGGATAGGGCGAGCCGCCAGTTCTCTCCAGGCGGCACGGCCAGAGCGGTCAGGAATCGTCTCAATGCAATAGAAGAAAGACGCTATGGCAACGTGGCGAACTCAAAGCAGTCAGCTAGAGCCGGTTGGGTGAGGGTCTAAAAAGTCGGGTGACCTCTCAACTTTGGTGGAGGTTGGTCCGTAAGTAGCTTCGGAGCAGGGAAGCTTCACCTTCCTTTTGGGAAGTAATCATGTCAGCAGGAGGACAATTCCCATGTCGGGACTTTTAATCAACTACAACCAGGCGGCTGTCAACTCTTACAACGCATTGGATCAGACCAATAGCGCGTTGACACAGATTGTCGGCCAGCTTTCGTCGGGTCTTCAGATCCAGTCGGCTGCAGACAACCCGTCCGGGTACGTCATCGGCCAATACCTCCAGGAGGAGGCGAATGGGTATACCCAGTCGATAAGCAACGCACAAAACGCCGTATCGGTGCTTCAGACCGCCCAAGGTGCTCTTGGCCAGGAGGCCTCCATTCTCCAGACCATGAACACTCTGGCGACCCAGGCGGCCAACGGCGGCACCCAGAGCACAAGCACTCTGGCAGCAAACCAGTCCGAGTTTGCGTCACTGCAGAACGAGCTCGACCAGATAGCGCAAAGCACCAACTTTGGTGGCACGGCCCTTCTGAACGGAAGCTACATCAATCAGACCTTCCAGGTGGGACCGTACAACACGTCGAGCGATCAAATTGCGATAAGCATCGCAACAGCCGATTCGACCACGCTTGGTGTCAGCAGCGCTACTGTAAGCATTGGCTCGGCTACCGCAGCAGAGGCCGCGATGACCGCGGTTCAGACGGCTATCAGCACGGTTGCTACTCAGGCTGCAACTATCGGTGCTACTCAGAACCAGCTGACGGCTCTGTCTGCGAACCTTACTACGGCCCAAGAAAATATCCAGTCAGCTCACGCAAATCTGGTGGATGTCAACGTCGCTCAAGCAACAACGCAGTTCACCCAGTTGCAGATCCTTGAACAGGGTGGCGTCGCGGTATTATCACAAGCACAGCAGCTGCCAAGTCTGGCGACAAAACTGCTGTAACTGTCCCGACATCGCTCCCAGGCCTAGCAGCCTGGGAGCGATGTCTCTTGTGGGGTCGGACCCAAGGCTGAAAGTAAGAAGATGACAGCGCCAATCAGTTTCACCGGAATAGAGTCGGGTCTCAATACCAGCGCGATAATCAGTGCCGAGATGATGAGTTTCGAGCAGCCGCTGCAGACACTTCAGACCCAGCAGAGCAATCTCAACACCCAGATCTCCGACTATCAAACCTTGAATTCGGATCTTCTCTCCTTGCAACAGGCGGGGGACGCGCTCGCGAACCCGCTCGCTTTTGATCAGGCTTTTTCGGTCAGCTCTTCCAACTCCGCAATAGCCGGTGGGACGATCACCGCAGGCTCGAGTCCTGGATCGATCACCCTGGCCGTAGATCAGCTGGCTACGGGATCCACGCAGATCTCGGCTGGTACGGTTTCTGCCACCAACGATGTGGTCGCCTCTGGCAGCTATCTTGTTGGCTCGGGAGGAGCGATCCTAGGGATCAGCTCGTTCAGCGGTTCCTCGGGTCTTACCGGCGGTTCACATACGATTAGCGTCACGCAGGCTTCCGCCGGAGCAAGCGTTGCCGGGACGGCTGCGCTGGGATCATCTGTCTCGATAACCTCGTCCAACGACACAATCACGGCAAGCATCAACGGCACTGCCACTACGGTGACGATAGCTGCTGGAAGCTACACCCAAAGCCAGCTTTCGCAGGCGATAAACCAGGCTGCCGGAGGTGCGCTGGATTCTTCGGTGAACTCCAGTGGGATCTTGTCGATATCTACAGCTCAACAGGGCTCGAGCGCCTCAATCCAGATCACCGGTGGCACGGCACTCTCCTCCCTCGGACTTTCGACCGGTTCGCTCATGTATGGTACCGACGGAATCGTCAACGTGGACGGCACAGCAAACACCATCAGCAGCATCTCCGGATCCGGGACAACCCAGGTAACGCTCACCTCGGGCTCAGGTGGCACCATCACGGCGAACCTCTCTGCTGGGTTGAGCGTTGGAACCATGACGGCACAGTCCATTTCGGTCGGAAACGGCTCCCTTGCATCGGTGGTGAGCGCTATAAACGGTGCCAATGCCGGTGCCACGGCAACGGCACTTCAGGTGGGGACCAACTCTTACGCCCTTGAGATAACGTCGAACAAGACAGGGCTGTCAGGAGCGGCCACGATCGACACTCAGGCTTTCATCGGCTCCTCTCTGGGTGCTATGCAAACGACGACGGCTGCCCAGAACGCAGTGGTCTCTGTGGGGGGCTCCGGTGGATATCAGGTGTCCTCATCAACGAACTCGGTGACAGGACTTCTTCCTGGGGTTACGGTTAATCTCAGCCAGGTGAGCGCATCTCCTGTCACTCTCACGGTTTCTCCGGACGGCTCTCAGGTAGCCAGTCAGGTCTCGACTCTTGTGACCGCTGCAAACAAGCTGCTTTCTGACGTATCGACTTACACCGCTTACGATCCAGCGACCAACAAAGCCGGTCCTCTCAACGGCCAGACGGCTTTGACAGCGCTGGCTCAGAAGGTGCTATCGATGGTCGGAAACGCAATAGGAACATCTGCGGCCGGCTCGGATGGCACCGCGGGGGCATCAGCAGGACTCGCCATAACTTCCCAAGGCGCCATAACCTTCGATAAGAGCGCTTTCGTTGCAGCATACGACGCAAACCCCAGCGCCGTGCAGGCCATGTTCATTGAGGGCGGAACGTTTTCGCCGGCGAGTTCGGCCTATGCCGGCCAGGTCAGCGTTGCAGGCGCAAGCAACAACACCACTCCAGGCAACTTCGCTGTCTCGATCAGCCAGTCGGCATCTCAGGCTATCGACACTGGATCTGCTACGTTCTCCTCATCGAGTTCAACC
>JAJZIP010000188.1 GCA_021810525.1 Actinomycetes bacterium
GGGTCAATCAAGCTCCTCCCGGTTCAAACCGGTAGCAATGCCTGCTGCGCCGTGGGCTAGCGGCGCAGCTCCGAAGGGGGTTCGGTGGCATTGCATGGGTCGAGTGCGAACAAGGCCGGGTCAGCCGTTGCAGCTACCGCAGCGGCACTCGCTGGTAAAAACCTCTTGGCTGTGGCAAGAGCTCCGCCATCATCGACGCCAGAACCGATGGCCTCAGGGACATCGGCACCAAAGATCCGGGAATCTCGCACATAAACAGCCATGAATGTATTTCTAATCCATGTTTATTACAGCCAAATAAAGCCCAAATGAACAATCGGTGAAATGATGGAAAATCTTCGCTCTGAAGCGCGAGACCGGATCTATGAACCCGAGCGCAATCGAGGCCGACCCGTTTTCAATTGATCGAGCCGGTGATCTCTTTGACCCTTTGAAGGTCGTCCTCGCTCAATTGGAACTCCATTGCTCGGACGTTCGCCTCCACCTGCTCCGGCCGCGTGGCGCCGGCAATCACGGAACAGACCGCTGGCTTTGACGCAAGGGCTGAGATGGCGAGGTCCAAAAGAGAGCCTCCAATCGATATTGCCAGGTCGGACAGAGCCTCCACGACGTACCAGTCCGCCTTCTCCAACTCTTCACTCCGCCCTGCCAGCCGTGTCCCAGTGGGGGGCTCCTCGCCTCTGTGAAACTTCCCTGTGAGAAGGCCGGACGCTAGAGGATAGTAGGGCAGCATGCCAACTCCGAACTCGACACAGGCCGGAATGATCTCTTTTTCCACCGCATGCTCGATGAGAGAGTAGTGGTTCTGCGCCGAGATGAAGCGCTCAGAGCCCGCTGCCCGCGCCAGCATCTCCGCCACCGCTATCTGCCACCCGGCAAAGTTGGAGCAGCCGATATAACGCACCTTTCCTTCTTTTACGAGCTCGTCCAGAGCGGCGAGGGTCTCTTCGATCGGGGTGAGAGGATCGGGCTGGTGAAACTGGTAGAGATCGAGGTAGTCCGTTTGAAGCCTTTTCAGCGAGGCCTCTATGGCATGCCTGACGTACTTCCGCGAGCCTCTGGCCTTGTAGGGGGTACCCATATCCATGCCGAATTTTGAAGCAAGGATGACCTGATCCCGCCTGTGCCTGAGAACCTCGCCGAGAATCGTTTCCGAGCCTCCGCGGCCCCCATAGATGTCTGCGGTGTCGAAGAAGGTGATCCCGTTGTCGATCGCGGCATTGATCACCCTCTCGCTCTGCTCAGGGTCACAGCGGGTGCCGAAGTTATTGCACCCAAGACCGACCACGGAAACCGTCAAGCCACTTTTGCCAAGCTGTCTGAACTGCACTGCCACCACCAATCTTCTGAGATCCACTCGTTAGCTGCCGCTGTCCAATCTAGCTAACCAGCACCCATTATTTTTTCAATTTCAGCCTGAGCCATAGCCTCGAGCTGCAAAATCGGAATGTTGAACCTCTCCGAGAGGCTTGCCAGCTGACCAAACTCAACCTTGGACCGATACGGTCCCGCTTTCACCGACACCTTCTCGCCGAGAAGGGCGATCTCGAAAAACTCCCTGTCCAAGACGTAGCGCTGCTTGGCGACCGATCTGATTCCTAGGGTTCCTGTGAGCGAGAATATCTCCATGGAGAGACTTACGACGTCGCCAGGACGAACCACAACGGTAAGAACGACGCCCGGGCGGTCCTTTTTCACCAAAGCAGAGGTGAGGAATGCATCGATCGCTCCCTTGGATATCAGCGTCTGAATCAGATAGCCACCGAGTTCCCCAGTAATGTCATCCAGATTGGTCTTGAGCTCGAGTATCTGCTCGAAATGCCCTGGCAGCGGTGGAACCTCCTGCTCCTCGGAGTTCAGCGTGCCGATCACGATCTGAACCACGTTGGGATAATCAGCAGGATTCTTGCTGCCGGCACCGCAGCCGACTGCACTGATGGTCATCTGTGGCATCTCATTGCATGGGATCGCGGCGGTGGCAATGATTGCAGCCCCGGTCGGTGTGGTGAGTTCGAAATCGGCGGAGCCACCGTAAGCCTCTTTACCCACGAGCAGTTGGAGCACCGCAGGAGCCGGGACCGAAAGCATTCCGTGAGTTCCGCTCGTCACCCCCCTGCCCAGAGCGGGAGGTGAAACATAGATCTGGTCGATTCCGAGCAGCTCTTTGGCGATGGCAAAGCCGCAGACGTCGAGTATCGCATCGAGGGAGCCGACCTCATGGAGCTCGACCTCCTCCGCCGTGACGCCATGAACCTTGGCCTCCGCCTGAGCAAGATTGAAGAAAACCTCTTTGGAAAGCTCCTTCTGACCCGGTGTCAGCCCTGAATCGTCGATGATGGCATTGATCTCTGAAAGGCCCCGGTGTTTGAGAGACTCGGTGAGCTTCACGTCGGCGAGAAGGGCCCTCAACCCGCCTCTTGTGACGTGTGGGAACTCCAGGCTAAATCCGCCTAGGACATCTATGGTTGCCAGAGTCTCGACAATCTGCCTTGGATCGGCACCAAGATCGACCATGGCAGCGAGGCACATGTCCCCGCTGATGCCTGAGGTTGGATTAATCCAGGCGACTCGAGCCATAGTCCAATATCCTAATCGCGCTCACTGCCGCTCCAAAGCCGTTGTCGATTCCGACAACGCTCAGACCGGGAGCGCAGCTTGAAAGCATCGAGAGAAGCGCGGTCACGCCTTCGAGCGATGCGCCATAGCCGGTGCTCGTGGGCACGGCGATGACAGGAGCCCTGACCAGCCCACCTACGACGGACGCGATTGCCCCCTCCATGCCGGCCACCACGACGACGACATCGGCGCTCCTCACCCTCTCGATCTGTTCCAGTAGCCGGTGGATGCCTGCGACACCACAATCCGGAATCAGATCGGAGCTGACCCCGAAAGCGTAGAGGACGGCGGTGACCTCGCTCGCCACAGAAAGATCGGCCGTACCTCCGGTAATCACGCATACCCTGACTCCCTCACGCAGCGGAGCGGGGTTCCAGACCGCGCTGAAGTGGCCTGAATCGGAGAGGCTGATCCCGTGATAGAAGGTCTCAGGCTCTGCGACGATCTGCCTGAGCGCATCTAGCTGGGAGGTGGTTGCTCTGCTCAACAGCACCGTGGAAGCCTCTCCTTGGTAAAGCAGAGCCTCGACGATGTGGGCTACCTGTTCAGGCGTCTTGCCGGGACCGTATATGACCTCGGGGAAGCCCTGGCGAAGCGGCCTGTGGGTGTCGAGACGGGCGTATCCCAGGTCTAGCAAGAATCCTGACTCCAGGCGCTTCACGAGCTCCTCCTGAGCGATCTCCCCGGATTCAAACTTTTTAATAAGAATTTCAAGACTTGAACGATCCACCGCGCTCACCCATTTCGCCGAATAGCTAAAGGCTAGCTGCAGTTCCCTGACACAAGATCGCAAAGTGAATCGCTTTCGCCAAACGTCTGCGTAAGCTTTACTACCAAGTGCGCAGCAATCACGAATGGGTCGACTCAATGAGAGATTTTTCGAACTCCACAATTGCATACCTCGGGCCCAGAGGCACCTTCACCGAAGAGGCGCTGAGATTCCAGCCCGATTTGGCAGCAGCTCAGTTGATCCCCTACCCCAGTTGGGCTGCGGTCATGGAGGCGGTGGACAAACGAGAGGTCGATTACGGCTTTGTCGCGATCGAGAACTCCATCGAAGGCACCGTTTCAGCCACAATTGATCCCCTGATCTTCGACTACGATCTTTTTGTTATTCGCGAAGTAATCCACGATGTGCACCTGAATCTGATGACTTTGACCGGAGTACGCATAGATCAGATCAGAAAGGTCATGTCCTATCCTCATGCACTAGCGCAGTGCAGGGGATTTCTTGCAGACAACCTGCCAGAGGCCGAGATCGTTGCTACGAACTCCACCTCAGATGCGGCAAAGATTGTTGCCGAGAGCGGCGACCCCGGCCTTGCCGCACTCGCGCCGTCCGCTTCAGCCGAACTCTACCAGCTCGAAATGCTAAGAGAGCACGTCGAAGACCACGCCGGGAACCAGACGCGATTCCTCCTCTTGAACAAAGACCATCTCGCCCCGCGCACAGGGCATGACAAGACCACGGTCGTCTGCTTCCAGCTCTCGGACAGACCCGGCTCATTGATCTCCATCCTTGCCCAGTTCTCCGCTAGGAACATCAATCTCACCAAGCTGGAATCGCGCCCGTCCAAAACCGGGCTCGGCCAATATTGCTTCGTGATCGACCTGGAAGGACACATCGAAGACCCGATCGTAGCCGACACATTGTCCGAACTTTACATAAGCCAACCGGAGATCAAACTCATCGGCTCCTATCCTGCCGCAAGAGCAGGTTCTAAAGGAAATGCGGACAATCTCAAAGAAAGGTCTGCCGAAGCGGAATGCTGGCTCAGCGGTCTCTTGTCTAGAATCGAACGACTAGTCTGAGGGCCGGAGGGATGCGAGAGCGGACGAATCGAACGGTCTTGAAAACCGTCGTGTCGCAAGGCACCGTGGGTTCGAATCCCACTCCCTCCGCGCGAAGGATAGCGACAAAACTCTCTGGGCAGTTACGACAAGGCACGTCCCAGAAATCCACTACGGCCCGAACTTTGGACTCTTGGTTTTAGCTGGATCATTTTTTGACGCTAAGGCAGAGATTGCGCGATGCGAAAACTGTCATCAATTCATTCTTGCTTTTCGCGCACTTATGCGAAGTCGGGATCCAGCCATTCAGTGGCAGACCCCTCTTGGGGTTTCAAAAGCGCAGCTCTTAGATCTCGGGGAGGCTGGCGATTTTTTTATCTGGGAAGCAGCGACGTTGTCGAATACCCGGAAATACCCCATCGACAACTATCCAATAGGGTGATACTTTCTGGATGATCAGGCTTTCATTGGGCGCCTTGCGTCACCGGATCTTCCAAACAACGAGCCTGACATAGGAGGTAGTTCCCATGGCAACTCTCGTGCCGGAAAAGACTTTATCTCATCTGGTGGTAGACCGTTACACCGATATTGTCGGTCCAAGCAATGAGATGCTCGGTCCCATAGCCAACGGCGGACGCATCGAATTCATAACCGTTCCGGGCTGCTGGGGAGCGATGATAACTCCCAGCCTGAGAAGCGGACACGAGGTCTCCCTTCCTGTGCGCATTCAGGGAGCAAAGGTCGGAGACGCGGTGGCACTTCATATCGAAAAGATTGAACAGCTCTCCGCCGCTACTTCATCGGGCACGAGCTCCCCTTGGGATGGCAGGTACATCTCCGACCCGTTCATCGCCGGGATCTGCCCAACCTGTCGCGATGCCGGACGTCACTTCCTCTACCCGGATACATATCTCGATGGAATCGGTGAGTCGGCCGTCCGATGCAAGACATGCCACAGCGAGGTGATCCCCTTCCACATGGTCGAAGGCTATACCATGGCTTTCGACGACGAAAGAAGCGTCGGAGTAACGGTGACAAAGAATCAGGCCAGCGAGATCGCCCGTGACGGCAAACGGTGGATGGGCATCCACGAGCATGCACGCCAGCATCCGGTGGTGACTCTCGCGAAAGCAGACCTGGTCGGAACGATGACGAGATGCAGGCTTTCCGCAGGAAACCTGGGTTCCATCCCTTCGATAGACATACCGAGTTCGCACAACTGCGGTGATTTTGGCTCGTTCCTCATCGGGGCTGAGCATGAGTTCGCCCTTACCGAAGAGCAGCTCGAGCAGAGGACCGACGTCCACATGGACATCGATTCAGTGAGGGAGGGGAGCATCCTGATCGTCCCGTCGAAGGTCGACGGAGCAGGAATCTATGCCGGAGATGTCCACGCGATGATCGGTGACGGGGAACTCGCGGTACACTCGACCGACGTTGCCGCCAGGGTGGTAGTCCGTGTAGAGGTAATTAAGGGACTGAAGCTCGATGGCCCGATACTTCTTCCGCCGGTGGAGGATCTTCCGTTCCTACTGCGCCCCTTCACCGAAGACGAGGTACGCCGCGGAAAAACTCTGGCAGAGCAGAACTACACTGTTCTCGAAGGCCCGGTACTCCCGATGCAGT
>JAJZIP010000189.1 GCA_021810525.1 Actinomycetes bacterium
ACGCGCTAGGAACATCAACATCTCATAGCGTGCAATTTACCGGGAGTACGCCAATAGGTGCGGACATAGGGATCCGCATCACGTATCTCCGGGCTGTCCAACGCTGCCACAAAGATCGCCGCACTGCGCACCACAAGGTGCAGCGCCGCAAGGCCAGAGCCCTAAGCAGCGCCCAGAACCGGGCCTCGCTTGGAGCAATTCAAGTGAGCAAGCCGACCGAAGCCAAGTTATCCACCGGCTCCCAAGAGCCAGACCCGATGGCCGTGGTGGCGTGACAGAAGCGTTCGCCGCAAACCCCTATCGAACGGATGGGTCAGAAGCCCCGTCCGTAAGGGCAGGGAGGTTTACGTCTCTGGTGTAACTTTTCCCAACACGCCGGCGTTTCGTGGCTTATCATTGGGTTGCCATGCGCCAATTATCGATCTCGCTCGCCGCCCAGCTTCACGTTGAACGACAGTTGGATTCTACAAATTATCGCTTCGTGATTGGAGTGGATGAAGTTGGGCGGGGGTCATGGGCCGGACCTTTAGGGGTCGGAGCGGTTGTCTACGATTTGCAGCTCTTGCTGGAACTTATGTCCGGGGTTGGCGGAAGCGTAGAGGACGAGGATGGTAAGCGTTCGGAGCGGCTCGACTATCTCCGCGTGGACGACTCGAAGAGGCTTTCGGCGAAACTCAGAACATCATTGGATGGACCGATCAAAGAGCTTGCGGTTGGTTATGGGATAGGAATGGTTGAGCCGTCGGAGATCGACGAAATGGGAATGTCGAGCGCCCTTGCACTGGGTCTCGACAGAGCACTGATGCCGGTCCGGAGATTTCTTGACCACTCCTTATTGCTATTGGACGGCACAGTGAATTTCTCTCGATACAGCAATTCGATGACATTGGTGAAGGGAGATTCGAAGAGTTTTGCGATTGCGAGTGCATCGATAATTGCGAAGGTGGCGCGCGATTCGCTTATGGAGGCTGAGTCTTTGAATTTTCCTTGGTACGTGTTCGAGAGGAACAAGGGGTATCCATCTCTAGCTCACGTGAGCGCTCTCCACGCAATAGGTCCGAGCCTGATCCACCGGAGGTCGTGGTCATATATGGCTGGTCTTCCATGGCAGTCTTCGAACCCGAGCCCCGTTTTTCAGCAGCTTTCGTTCTGGCCCTGAGTATTTCAGACTGCGGCTGGCTGCGCTTGAGCGAGAGACCATGCAATACTCTCTGAAATGATGAACTTGTACGGACAAGTGATAGACTTGTCTTTGTGAATATGGCCTCCTTTGTGGTTGAGTTGTTCTTTATTTGTGTAATCGCGGGTTTGGCTGGGTCATTGTTGGGAATCGGCGGAGGAATCATCGTCGTTCCGGTTCTTACGCTCGTGTTCCATGTTGATATCCGGTTAGCTATTGGCGCGTCAATCATTTCGGTCATTGCAACTTCTTCCGGTGCAGCTGCAGCATACGTCAAGGAGCATCTGACGAACATGAGGGTTGGAATGTTTCTTGAAGTTGCTACGACCACGGGTGCCGTTACCGGTGCCTACGTTGCCGGCCTGGTCTCGCGAAGGGCATTGTACGTTGTATTCGGAGTGATCCTGGCCTACTCCTCGGTACAGATGTTCAGAGGACATTTCCAGAAGACCGACAGACCAGTGCCGAAAGATGGATTGGCTGATCGTCTTCAATTGCATGATGCGTATTACGACGAGGCCGAGAAAAGAGAGATCCGTTACAAGGTTACGCACACGAAATTCGGTCTTTTCCTCATGTATATAGCCGGAATGGTGTCAGGGCTTTTGGGAATCGGTTCAGGTGCGCTGAAGGTCCCAGCAATGGACCTGGCAATGCGTCTTCCCATGAAGGTGTCTACTGCAACTTCCAACTTCATGATTGGTGTGACGGCTGCCGCCTCTGCGGGTGTGTACTTCGCTAGAGGCGAAATCGACCCATTCGTGGCTGCTCCAGTTGCTGCTGGTGTGCTCGTCGGCGCAGTTGGGGGATCAAGATTGTTGCCGCGGCTCAAGAGTGCGGTCATAAGAACGCTTTTCATAGTTGTTCTGTTGATAATTTCTGCGGAGATGCTTTATAAGGGGGTGGCGTAAGTGTCAGAAAACGAGGTCGTAGGTACCTCGGATTTGACGGGCAACGATGCCAGATCTGAGTCACTGAAGAAACAGCTGGAAAAGATTCGTCGTGCTGAGTCCCTGATATCAGGAGTGCTGCGGATTGGAGTTCTACTCTCCCTGTCAATAGTCGTGATCGGCATCACCGTTTCCTTTGCGAGAAAACCTGGCGTCTATCTCCACACCAATGCTGCAAACAAAGCTTTACTGACCAGCAGTTCAACTTACCCGCACAGTCTGTCTGCGGTATTTAGCGGTTTGGCCCATTTTCAAGGGGATGCGGTAATTGTTTTTGGTCTGATCATTCTCTTGGCGACTCCGATATTGAGAGTGTTGGTTTCTGCTGTCATTTTTGGCTTTCAAAAGGACAGGTACTTCGTGCCTATAACGGTGTTCGTCTTCCTTGTTCTAGTTACGTCTTTCTTATTGGGCAAGGCTGGCGGCTGAATAGTGTCTCCGGCAGAGGAAGATGGTGGGGAAGAGGAAAGTTTCGGTGTCGGACCGTTCAAATCCGGAGCCTTTCTGGTCGGAACTGTTCCGCTCAATAGCCGTCATGGTGGATGCCGAGAAATGTCCTGACGCGTTCCCTGCGTACACTTCTGATCGATTTGCGCGACAAGCCCATTCCGCGAGGCTGGGTAAAGTTAGCGCTAACTGCAAAGCCGCGACATTTTTCAGAGTCACGCCAGAAGGATTGACTGACATCGTGAAGGTTCGACCACGACTATGCCAAAACAGTAGTTCCACGCTCCACTTCTGAAGCACTGATCGGATGCCCGGCTGGTCTACAACCTCGGTCTCAAGAGAGAAACCTCTGGCAACTCGGTCGCCTCCAATAGATGACAGATCCAGTCCAAGCCCAAGAGCCGAGAAGCAAGGCGAGCGTTCCCCTGGCGCAAAGGTGGACCTTCGTTGGCTCGCCAATAAGCCGTTAAGGATCTCGACCAGCTTTTTAGAACTGGTGGAAAAGATCGTCAGGCCAACTGGTGCAAGGCCGGTTCAAATGAAAGTTTATACGTCAGAGACTCTGAAGTGAAAGAGTTAAACCTGGGGGGAGGTTCTTTGCCAAAGCCGGATGGGTCATGTTCGGTATTAGGAACGCAGCTGGCCGGAGATCGAAGCGTCGGCTCACAGCGAGGTGACCTGGATTGCATAGGCAAATGGCACGTCACTTTTACCAGATAAAGCCTGAAATTGCAATGGAAGCTACCGGAGCTAGGGCTGCGTGCTCGGGTGAGAGGGTCGTCGAGTGGATGAAAAGACTCGTTCTAGATGATCGCTTCTGCCTATTTGCCCAGTGGGGCTCAAGTCCGGCGTGGCAGTGGCTGGAAACCAGCATCGAGTTCGCTTCTTGGCGCGAATGTTACAACTTCGTGTTATCGTCAGAGTATGGTTCCCGAGCCCAACAGTCATAAGAGACATCTGGATCGTACGAGTTCGATCGAATGGAGTAGGAGTCTTCTAGACGATCCCGATGGTTGGCTCATCATCGACACTGAAACCACAGGGCTAAATCCTCGCTACTCCAGGGTTGTAGAGATTAGCCTTTTGAATGGTCACGGAGAACTTGTACTCGATACGCTGATAAATCCTGGCGTCCCTATTCCAGACGAGGTAGCAGCTATACATGGAATCTCGGATGAGTTGGTGAGCGGAGCTCCGTCCATTGTGGAGGCATGGCCAGAACTGCAACTGGCAACACGGGATAGACTGCTGCTTGCCTACAACAGTTCGTTCGATCGGAGCATGCTTTTTTACGAAGCAGTCAGGAACGACCTCCCTAAACTCGAAAGTGCGTGGGACTGCGTGATGGTGAAGTATTCCGCTTACGTGGGCGCATGGAACTCCAGGTTTGGAAATTACCAGTATCAGAAGCTTCCCTCTGCTGGTCATAGATCTCAGCTAGACTGCAAGGTAACTCTAGACTTGGTTCGCCTGATGGGCGAGTCCGGGTCCTAGCCCAGTCTTCAATAGGTCACTCACGTCTCCACTTATTTTCTGATAGCAACATGAGCGAATAGATCTTCAAGTTGCCTTGAACTTTCGGAGCGCGAATAAGGTGAATCTTGATATAAAAAGCACGATTCAAATTATTGACTATTTAATTTCCTGAACTGGTGGACTTTGATCCAGCGATGAACGATCTTGGAGGTGAGTCCGACGTCTGAAATGTACGACGTCCTGGTAATTGGCGGAGGTCCTGGCGGCTATGCAGCCGCATTGTATGGCGCCTCTGCGGGACTGTCTGTTGCAGTTGTCGAGAAGGACAAGGTAGGTGGAACCTGTCTTCACAGGGGATGCGTGCCTGCGAAGGAGTTTCTTGAGACGGCCGCAGCATTCAGGGCAGTAAGTGGAGCTTTGGAGTTTGGAATATCCGCGTCCGAGCCCAAGATCGATTTCTCGATCTCTCAGGCTCGGAAGCAGAAGGTTGTGGACCAGCTTTGGAAGGGTCTTTCCGGTCTTATGAAGGGTCGAAAGATTGAGACAATTGAAGGGGTCGGCAAGTATCTGGGAAATGGGCGGGTTGCGGTCTCTGACGGCCGTGTCCTCGAGGGACAGAATGTAATACTAGCTTCTGGTTCGGTGCCGCGTTCGATTCCGGGATTCGAGGTTGACGGGAAGATCGTGATGACCTCGGACGAGGTTCTTTTGCTCGAGACTCTTCCCTCCAGTGTTGCCGTCATTGGCGGTGGCGCAATAGGCTGTGAGTTCGCATCGATGATGGCGGATCTGGGAGCCAAAGTGACCATACTGGAGGCCCTTCCGCAGATACTCACGGGCGTTGACAGAGACGTCGCAGAAGTTGTGTCGAAATCCTTCAGGAAAAGAGGTATAAACATACACTCTGGAGTATCAGTATCTGGCCACACTCCTAATGCATCTGGAACCGGTACCTCCGTCCACTTCGGCGAGCAACAATCAGTCTCAGTTGAGGCCGTGATAGTGTCGGTCGGACGACGTCCGAACTCGGACGACCTGTTGGGATCCGAAGCGTCGGTCGAAATTGACCAGCGTGGATTTGTAACCGTCGACCAGTTCATGAGAACGACGGAACAGGGTGTTTATGCGATTGGCGATCTGGTCGCAACTGCTCAACTCGCACATGTTGGATTTGCCGAGGCAATAGTTGCAATCAAGCACATTCTCGGTGAGCGGGTAATTCCGGTGGATTATTCGAAAGTCCCGTGGTGCATCTACTGCCACCCTGAAGTTGCCTTTGCGGGACTGACCGAGGATGCCGCCAGGGCAGCTGGAATAGATATTGTTGTGAAAAAGGATCCGTTTGGCGGCAACTCGAGGGCGAGGATCATCGGCGAGACTGATGGGCTCGTCAAGGTAGTGGCAGAGAGGTTGTCCGACGGCTCAGCCGGCCGAATTCTGGGTGTGCACATGGTGGGACCATGGGTCACGGAACAGCTAGGTCAGGGGTATCTTGCAATTAATTGGGAAGCGACACCAGATGAGATTTCCCAATTCATTCAACCGCACCCAACACTCTCCGAGGCTTTCGGTGAGACAGTTATGGCTTTGACAGGAAGGGGACTTCACGTTGGCTGAAATTACTATGCCACAGCTAGGGGAGACCGTCACCGAAGGAACGGTGACAAAGTGGTTGAAAAAGGTTGGTGACACGATTGCGCAAGACGAGATAATATTCGAGGTTTCTACCGATAAGGTCGATTCAGAAGTGCCATCGTCAGCATCCGGAGTCTTGACACAGATCCTCGTCGAAGAGGGCGAGACTGTTGATGTCGGCACTGTGCTCGCTGTGGTCTCTGCTGAAGGTGAGGCCCCAGCCCCAGCACCAGTAGCTGAGGCGACGCCAGCCCCAGCCCCAGCACCAGTAGCTGAGGCGACGCCAGCCCCAGCCCCAGCCCCAGCACCAGTAGCT
>JAJZIP010000190.1 GCA_021810525.1 Actinomycetes bacterium
GATCCCAAAAAGGACGAGATCCAACAAGCCGGAGTCGTCTGATCGGTCATAGCTCGAGCCCGAAGAAAGAACTCATCTCATCCGACGCCTCCGTTAGCACCGCCGCAATCTCTTTGATCCGGGTGGCATTCATCCGGGTGGTGGGAAGGGAGATGTTGATCGCGAATCGCGAAGGAATGAGATTGGAGGTGATGGCTACGCTCACCGAGGAAACGCCCTCTTCGCTCTCCTCGCGCTGTGTCGCGTATCCTCGCTGTCGTATCTTGTTGATCTCTGCCATCAACCCCTCGCGGCTGGAGATCGAATGGGAGGTCATCTGCGGAAGCTCTTCCCTCGGATATAGCTTGAATATCTCGGAATCTGGCAGCTGGGCAAGTATAGCCCTGCCAGTAGAGGTGCAGTGAGCATACATCGACTTGCCCATTCTAGAGGCTACCCGCACTGGACGCGGGCTCTCGATGGCATCGATAAACCTGACCATCGATCCGTCTAGAACGCCTAGGTGGACCGTCTCTTGCACGTCCTCATTTAGATGCTCCAGAATTGGACGAGCCCGAGTGCGGACATCCAACTTGTTCAAGAGAGAAAAAGCGATATTAGTCAGTGCCGCCCCGGACTGATACACTTTGCTGTGTGGATCCTGCCTCACAAAACCTCGATACTGAAGCATCGCAAAAAGACGATGAGCGGTGGAAGAGGCCACACCCAAATACGCGCTCGCATCCGTTAGCCTTATCTCCGATCGCTCACCAAGCAAGAGAATCAGGCGAAGTGCGTTGTCAACCGACGCTATGGGATACTGCGGACGTGAGGTCTCAAAATCAAGAGTAGGCTTCTGCATATCAGAATTATAGGCCGCAATCAGCGACATTACAACGACCTTCCAGGAATAATTGCTTTCCGCAGAAAACTTTTCTCCTAAGCCGACCTAACGGCCGCTCTGCTGGCACCAGCGGATACCATCTCAGATAACAAGCGCCTCGAGACGGGAGATAAACCGATCTCCACTCACCTCAAAATGCCTCCATGGGTTCAGTCGGCAGAAGCACTCCTCAACTTCGAACTGGATGAAACCATCTGCCGCAGAACGCCCACCGGCTCAGAAAGATCGAACTCTCCTTCAAGCATCCTTCTGCACTGTACCATTGCTCTCGGCCAGTTCACCGTTGCAGCACCGCAGTAGGTTCCTTTGGAATCTCCATAAACGGCCGCGAATCTCTCCTTGTTCGCTGGGTCATCTATGATGACGACGTCTTCAGCCATAGCCGTCTCTCCAGCAATTTGGATCTTCCAGTCATACTGATCGCTCCAGACATACGGTATGGGAGCGTAGCTGGTTGGCTCAGAAGGCCTTACGATGTTCTTCGCGACACAGACAGCCTGCTCGACGGCGTTTGTCCAGTGTTCCACCCTCACCAGCTGTTTCTTTCTTGGGTGAAACCATCTTGCTATGTCGCCAACACCATAGACGTTGGGTTGGCCGACCGCTCTGCAGTACTCGTCGCACACAAGGCCATTGTCCAAGGCCAGACCGGACGAGGCGAGCCATTCCACGTTTGGCACCGCACCTATCCCGACCACAACGACATCCCCGGTCAGTTCCACTCCGTTGGAAAGCCCGACAACAAGATCTCCTCGCGAACCAGTAATGAAGTCGACCCCCGTCCCATAGTGAGTCGCGACTCCGTTCGCGTGATGAAGCCCAACAAACCTGGAACCCACATCAGCGCCGAGCACCTGACCTATCGGGATCTCCAAGGGATCTACTACGGCAACCTCCAAACCCAACTTCTTCACAGTGGCTGCTACCTCGGCGCCTATAAAACCCGCTCCGACAATCACCGCCGATCGTGCCCCCGCAAGATCCTCCTTGAGCCTCTGGGCGTCGTCAAGCGTCCTTAAGAGATGAACGCCATCGGACGCCTCCCACGGAGACGGACGCGCCCTCACACCAGTCGCGAGGACCAGATCGTCGTATGGCACTACATCCCCATTCTCCAAAACGACCATGCGGTTCGATAGATCTACCCCAGCAGCCTTGTTGCCGAGGCGAAGATCGATTCGGGACTCCACAACCTCCGGCTCTGAAATGAGGCGAATACGATCGGCCTCAAGCGAGTTGTCCAAGAAACTCTTTGACAAAGGCGGCTTGTCGTAGGGAACGTGCGGCTCTGCATCAATAACCACCACCTCCCCTACGTAGCCGTTGGAACGCAAGGCCTGGGCAGTGCGAATCCCCCCAACGGATCCGCCAACAATAACAGTTGAAGGACTCACTACTCCTCAATCCGTAGCGCTGTCACCGGACAGCTGCGCACCGCGGCCTCGATCCGGACCCGGTCATCCTCACCGAATTCCTGTTGAAGCACCACCACAACACCCTCGTCGTCTATATCGAAGAACTTGGGTGCCTCCATTACACAGTTTGCATATCCTTGGCAAAGATCCATGTCAGCCTTTATGATTGACAAGGTTTTATACTCCTTTTCTTACTCGCTTACTCTTGAAGACTCTATGTGCTACGCACGTCTAAGACTTGATACCAATACCGCCGTCAGGGTGGATCACGCCACCGGTTATCCCTCTGGATCTCTTTGAGGCCAAAAAGACATAACTCCACGCATGATCCGATCCAGACAGCGCGACATGTAGGGGTACTCTGCCTTTAAGCTCCGCCTCACGTCCTGCACTGTCATTGAGCCTGCGGGAACCCAGCCCCAGTGAACTCAGTCCTCTCAGGTCTGTGTTGAGGGTTCCACCGGGCGCCACTCCATTGACCCTTATCTCCGGGGCTAGCTCATTTGCCAAAGCAATTACAAGTCCCCGGACAGCAAATTTGGATGAGACATATAATACACCACCTCGACCTGGAAAGTACGCCGATGTGGACTCCGTGAGCACAATGGCTCCGCCCGATTCACGCAATGAGGGTAGAGCCGCCTTCACAGAGTGAATGTGACTCTTCACATTGACGGCATAGATCTCCTCAAACGCCTGATCGATGACATCGGGATCGAGTTCGGAGATTCCACGATAGAAATCGAATACCCCCACGCAATTCACCAAGACGTCGATGCCCCCGAATGCTTCGCGGGCATTTTTGACAGCCGCTTCATTTCCCTCTCTCGTCGTTGCATCCCCGACAGTGACCACCACCTCCGGGAGCACAGCTGAAATCGAATCACACTTCGACAGATCCTTTTCAAGAACAGAGACTTTTGCGCCCTCTGAAAGAAACGCATCCACGACCGCGCGCCCTATTCCTGAACCAGCACCGACGATGAGAGTGCGTTGATTCTCCAACCAGCCACTCCTCATAGCTCTAGTCGAACTCCATAGGTCCATACGGGTTATTGACCAACCTTGAAAGCGAGTCCTGGTCTTGCCAGGTCAGCGCTTCTAGCTCTAAAGGGCAGAGCGAGATCCAATGACCCGACTTCGGCGAACTGATCAGGAGCCTTGAGCCGTTCCGTGTGTGAACCTTCCGGACCTGAACTTCGGCGAACTCATTTCCCAGGCTGATCACCGGTTCCCGGCCAATTTCAGTCCCGTGGTCAGGCGTGCGCTTCATAGGAAGATTGCCAGATTCTGCATCCGGACCACCGACTCATCCATGATCACCAGTCTCCTCGATAGTTTGAAACCCCCGTCTTCTTTACGAAGAATATCCTCGCGCAACGCTGATATGAGGTTCGGCTCCCTATTGTCACCGCGGCTCCTGAATAGCAAGACCGCGGACTGGACAAAGAGTTCCTCTTCAACATGGGTCGAAAACGTCCGGACGTTTGTGATGAAATGCCTCAGACGCGAAGGGGGGTCCTCAGTCCATGCGTGCTCGGTGGCAAATCGTGCAACCCTCAAAGAAAGTGAATACTTATCTTCATCAAAATGCGCCATGCCTGGTGAAGTATCAAATCCGGCACTTCGCGCGGTGGTCACCCTCACTGGAACGTTGTAATATATGTCGTCAGTCAAGGTTTCCAGCCATTCGTCGTACCGCTGAGCATCCAGAAGGTAAGTCTCGTCGACAAGAAATTGGTGAGCTTGCTGATGCCGCGGATCAGAAAATGGCAGCGGTTTCATGGCGGTGGTATCCATCTTGGCGATCGTCAATGTCCAACACCCCCTTTGGCACTACTCCTGGACTTGGACACCTTGACGCCCATCGCCACCTGCTCCACCTCAGCTAGGGGCCTCTCGAGACATTCCGCCCATTCCCACAAAAGTGCCCGCTGATTGAATTCACCATATCCAACGTAGGCAGTCCCTGGACCATGAAAATCCGCTAAAGGCTCGTTTACAGGCTTATCAGTACTCCGAAGGCCCATCCGGCTGTTGAGAAGAAGCCGCTTTGCCATCGATCCACCTGCGAGCGTAGTAATCGAAACCCAATTTTCCACATCATCCTGTTCAAACATACCTGTGCTTCCAAAACACATCAGATATCCCTTGTACGATGCCTCTTTGAACTCTTCAGTGGCGTTCTTGTCAACCACGAACCAGGAGAGGACCTCCGTCTCGGTGGCGCTGATTGGCTGCCACACCCTCATAGTTATAAAAGGAACCACCTCGTCATCCTCTGTATTCGCATCGACCTTCGGCCAATTATGGACAAAGCTTAGAGTTGGGAACAGTGTCGCCGCTGAAATCATGAAACCGTCATCGCTTATCAATCGCTTCTGTGCGACGCTCCAAGTCGCCTCGATGCGATCAATCATCTCATCGGGGTAACCCACATAGCGAAGACGGTCCCGAAAACTGCCGGGAGGCAGCTTGTAGGTGGTTCCACCCCCCTTGTCGCACCAGTAGAGAGCACCCTCCTTCCGCTTTGATCCTGTCGGCTCCCTGAACAGGCCGATCTCTACCACGCTCCGGTGCGTCTGCGGAGTGTGATAGCTGTCACCTGCTGCGTTTTCCGCTCCGATCTTCCAGTTCGACTTGACCCTCCACCGCTGCGGCCCTCGGACCTCTGCCCCTTCGGGGCTCTGGCTGATGTAGAAGTCAAGGTAGTAGGTGAAATCCCCAAGGAACTCCCGCAGCGGCTGAGCGTTCGGATCAAGATTTACGAAGATGAGCCCGTTGTAGATCTCCATTGCGGGTGCCGGAAGAAGCGTCTGCCCATTCTTGCTGAAACCATCCTCACCGCCATATGCCTCCTGGTGAAAAGGTAGTCCGACTAGTCTTCCATCGTTTCTGTACGACCAGCCATGGTAAGAACAGCGGAAATGCGAAGCATTTCCCAGCTCTGCTCGACAGATTTGCATTCCTCTGTGAAGGCACATGTTGAACATCACACGAACCGCACCCCCTTCATCCCTTGCCACAATGAAGGAGTCTTCGAGAACCCTGCGCACTACATAATCACCGGGATCGGGAATCTCGGACTCGTGCGCCACGAAGATCCACGATCGTTCAAAAAGGTGCTCCTTTTCAAGCTGGAAAACGTCGTCATCGTTATAGACGTATGCCGGAATCATCCCGCGTCTCACATCCGCAAGCATCTGAGATAGATCGTTCATGCTTGGCTCCGATCTCTTTTAGAAAATCACGCTAACAAGTATTCTGTTGCACAGAATACCTTTCTGATCACCTTCTTTTCATATCAATATATCAGTGACACGAACTCACGCGGTTGAATTCGAATTTCCAGAACATATACACTGCCCACAACGTCTCGAACCACGGGTCTCAGTTGCCGGTGAGTCCACTCTGCTAATGCGGTTCGGAGGTTCGCCCAGAATTGAAAGGCCGCATTCCAACCTTTCAGAACTCGAAAATCATGTCGACGTCTTTCCGAAACCCGTCACATGGCCAAATGTGGCCTGCCCCATTTTTCACAAGCTTAGCCTAAACTTTGAACCATTAACTGGAAAAGCCGCCCTGCGCCCGAAAGCACAAGAGCGGCCAATAAGAGCCAGATATTAGCGGCTACTACCCGCCAGCCAATGGTGCTCCACCAAGGGCTGACACCGGAGTAAAGGAGCTACCGTTCCAC